>CAZJXH010000048.1:0-18463 GCA_964549475.1 uncultured Oscillospiraceae bacterium | reverse complement strand
TTCCTGCGGTCGTCTCTATGGTTGCGGTTTTATGCTATTTTATACTACTGTAAAAAAAGCGAGAACGATTTCGATTATTTGTCAGTTTGGTAAATGTTTCTTAAATTATACCTAATTTTTTTAATTTTTTATTTGATTTTAATAATTTTTTCACTTGCATTCTCTGTACATTCAGTCTATAATCAGTCCTATTCGTTTTAAAATGGGGAGGAATTGGATTTTATGTTAGATTTGAGTAGTTCCAGATCAAAGGTTGTAATCGTTGGGGCCGGATTCGTTGGGGCCTCCGCCGCTTTCGCCATGTCAATCAATCAGCTGTGCAGCGAATTAGTGCTTGTTGATATAAATAATCAAAAAGCTCTAGGCGAGGCAATGGATATCAATCATGGGCTGCCTTTTCTGGGGCAGATGAGTGTGCATGCCGGAGATTACTCCGCTTGCGCGAATGCGGATGTTATTGTAATCACCGCTGGTGCAAACCGTAAGCCAGGCGAGACCAGACTTGATCTGGCAAAGAAAAATGTTTCGATTGCAAAAGAGATGACGAAAAATATAATGAAATATTATACACGCGGCGTCATTTTAGTTGTTGCAAACCCGGTTGATATTTTGACATACATGATTTCCTTATGGTCCGGGCTTCCTGCGGGAAGAGTGATTGGATCGGGAACTGTGCTTGATAGTGCAAGATTCCGTTCTCAGTTAAGTCAAAAATTCAATATTGATGTTAAAAATGTCCATGGCTATATCATCGGCGAACACGGTGACACTCAATTCCCCGCATGGAGCGCTACTCACATCGCCGGATTAAGCATCGATGACTTTTGTAAAGCCACTGGAGCTTCCTTTCCGATGGAAGACCGTATTGCTATTGCCGATGAAGTTCGCACAGCAGGCGCTTCCATTATTGCAAACAAGGGAGCGACTTATTATGGGATTGCAATTGCCATTAACATCATCGTAGAATCCCTGCTGCGCGGGAATAATACAATAAGAACCGTGGGAACCGTTATGAACGGTGCTTATGGAATCAATGACATTGCATTCAGCATTCCTTGTATCGTAGGTGCGGAGGGGGTGCAGCACGTTCTGGAACTGGACCTGACACCGCAGGAAGAAAGCTTTTTACGCCATTCTGCCGAACAAGTGAGACTTGTACTGAACCAGGTAAAGGATATCTAGAAGAATGACGGCTATCTTAGAGCAACCTGATACCACCGATTGATTATCTTGTGTAGTACCAAGTCCAAATGAATTAAAATCCCGGCAGACGAAGAATGCATCGTCTGCCGGGATTTATTTACAATAAATATTATTTTTGATGAGACTTTATTTCTCCCGCCCGTATTCTGTTTTGGGCTGGATTCTTATTCCTGGCCTGGTTTATTTTCATTCTTTGGATTCTCTACAGTATCAGCTGCTTCTTCCATGGTTACTTCATTTGTCTCCGGGAGAACGGCCTCTTCTATGAGGGGTTCCTCTGAACCGTCTTCCAGCTCTTCCTCATGGTCGACAATAGCGATGTCCATGACGCGGCCAACCTTCGAACGCATCAGAGTCACACCCTGGGTCACCCGCGAAAGAATAGGAATTTCCATAGCGGAAAGACGGATGATCACTCCGGTGTCATTGATTATTATAATGTCGTTTGTATCATCCACCAAGGCGATTCCTGACAGTTCCCCTGTTTTTTCTGTGGTCCGGTATGTTATCAGGCCCTTGCCGCCCCTTGTTTGGACACGGTATTCATCGAGATCCGTGCGCTTGCCGAATCCTCTCTCGGATACAACAAGCAGGGTCTTTCCTTCTTCAATCGGCGCCATCCCTATGACACTGTCGTCATCCGACAGGCTGATTCCCCGGACGCCCTGGGTATTTCGTCCGGTATGCCGCACATCATTCTCATTAAAGCGAATGGACATTCCGTGTTTCGTAACCAGAGTGATATCATGTTCTCCTTCTGTAAGGCGGACTCCGATCAGCTCATCGTCTTCTCGCAAGTTTACTGCAATCAATCCGCCCTTGTTGATATTGGAATAATCAATCAATTCGGTTTTCTTCACAACTCCTTTACAGGTGGCCATCATCAGGAAACCGCCCTGGTCAAAGGACTGGATCGGGATTACCGCTCTTATTTTTTCCTCCGGATCCAGCTGGAGCAGATTCACAATAGCCATTCCTTTGGCTGTTCTTCCCACTTCAGGAATTTGATATCCTTTCAGTCGATATACCTTCCCCTTGTTCGTAAAGAACAGCATGAGTGCATGCGTGGAGGTAATGATGATGTTTTCAACAAAATCCTCTTCCCGTGTCTGCATTCCGGTGACTCCTCTGCCTCCGCGATGCTGCATTTTATAAGTGTCAACCGGAAGTCTCTTCACATATCCGAAATGGGTGAGGGTGATAACAACCTCCTCTTCCTGGATAAGGGATTCGTCGGTGATATCATCGTCTTCTCCCATTTCAATCAAGGTCCTTCTCGGTTCTCCATAACGATTGCGAAGTACAGTGATCTCCTCTTTTATTACCGCGAGAAGAAGAGTCTCCTCGGCCAGAATGCGATTAAAATAAGTAATTCTCTCGATTAGTTCGTTGAATTCGTTTTCGAGCTTGTCCCTTTCTAATCCGGTCAGTCGGCCAAGTCTCATATCGACAATGTGCTGCGCCTGCTTGTCACTGAATCCAAAGCGCTCGCTCAGATTGGTCTTTGCAACATCTTCATTTTTTGATGACCGTATGATACGAATCACTTCATCAATATGATCGATGGCGATCCGAAGTCCTTCAACAATATGTTTACGCGCTTCTGCCTTCTCCAGTTCGAATATGGTACGCCGGCGGATTACGTCTTTCTGATGAGCGATGTAATGATGCAAAGCGTCCATCAAAGTGATGATCTTGGGTTCGAATCGGCCCTGTTCATCGGGAACCAGCGCAAGCATGTTGGCATTGAACGCATCCTGCATCTGTGTGTTCTTATACAGCTGGTTGAGCACGACATTTGCATTGGCATCTTTCTTAAGCTCGATCACAATACGAACCGCTTCGTTGCGATCCGATTCTTCCCGTAAATCACTGATCCCCTCTAATTTCTTGTCCTTGACCAGTTCTGCGATTTTCTCGATCAAGCGGGCCTTATTGACCATATAAGGAAGATCATGCACAATAATGCGATGGCGGGTTCCCTTGAATTCCTCGATATCGGCTTTTGCGCGTACGACAATCCTTCCTCGGCCGGTCCGGTAGGCATCTCTGATGCCCGAACTGCCAATGATGGTCCCTGCAGTAGGAAAATCCGGTCCCTTGATCACTGTCATGATGTCCTCGACGGTTGAATCCGGGTGGTCCATCAGCATAATGACGCCATCGATAACCTCGCCCAGATTATGAGGCGGAATATTGGTGGCCATGCCAACCGCAATGCCGACCGATCCGTTGACAAGCAGATTCGGATAGCGTGACGGCAGGACAATCGGCTCCATCTCATGTTCATCGAAGTTTGGTTTGAAATCGACGGTGTTCTTGTTGATATCACTCATCATTTCCATTGCAATCTTCGTCAAGCGGGATTCGGTATAACGGTAAGCAGCCGGTGGATCGCCGTCTCTTGATCCAAAGTTGCCGTGTCCATCCACCAGCATGTGCCGCATGGAGAAATCCTGCGCCAGACGGACCAATGAGTCATATACTGCTGCGTCGCCATGGGGATGAAAACGACCCAGCACATCTCCGACGGTCGTGGCGCATTTGCGATAAGCCTTATCGGGGGTAAACCCTTGTGTGAACATTGAATACAGGATTCTTCTATGAACCGGTTTCAGACCGTCTCTCACATCAGGAAGAGCACGGTCGGTAATAACACTCATTGCATAATCAATGAATGATTTTTTCATTTCCTTCTCTAATTCTACTGGAATGATCGTATCGTATTTTGCGGTGAATGCAGCATCGACTGCTGCTTTTTTTTGCTCATGAAACGCTTTTTCGCCCAGTTTCTCTTTGTTTTCTTCGTAGGAACTTTTTTCAGCCATCGAGGATTTGCCTCCAATTATATGTATTTTTATCTACTGTCAATTATACCACAACTTCCAGAATATATGCACAAATCGGAACGGTAATCATCGAAAATACTGTAGTCAGGAACACACTGCCTGCGGCATTTGTGGAATCGGCTTTGAATTTAATGGCAAAAATCGACGTAGAGGAAGCGACTGGAAGCGCACAGTAAAGAACGGATATTTTTAAAACAATCGGATCCAGATGGAAAGGGATCAAAATGAAGTAAATCAGAGCCGGAGCGATGATAAGACGCAATACTGTCAGCAGGTAAAGGCGCGATTCTCCGAATAAATGCTTCAATGGAACCTCTGCGAGTAAAATCCCTGATACCACCATGCCCATCGGGGTTGCCGTTCTTGCGATGTAGCCCAGGGTTTCGTGGATCGGGACCGGCAATGTGATACCGGTGAAATATAAAAAAAGGCCGATTGGAATTGCAAGAACAGGCGGGGTAAGAAGGGATTTCAATCCTTCTTTCACTAGTTTCGCGCGCCCGTCCGCCTCGTTTTTGGGTTTCATGATCAAAGGGCCTAATATATAAATAGCGAACCGGGTACCAATTGTATACATACTGATATAGAAGAGTCCTTTTTCGGGAAAGAGGGTTTCCATGATCGGATAGGCCATAAAGGTGAAATTGGGAAACATCAGCCCGAAGGTAATGATTCGTGACAGAGCATCTTTTTTTTGGGTGATCAGATTGGTAGCCTTCGCCAAAATATACATGATCACCATGGTCCCGATGCTTACGATGATCAGGATCGCTGAATTACGCAAGTCACTTTTTTCAAAGGAGATATTCATGGAATTGATAATAATCGCCGGAAAGACAATGTTAAAGATGAAGGAAGAGAGACTCTTCCCGAAATGTTCATCAACAATGTTTGCTTTTCGACAAACATACCCGACAAGAATCAACAAAAACATGATAATAGCTAAGTCCACAGCGTTCATTTTTTACATACAATATAGAATAAAAATTCTATTGCCTTTCTTTTTTTTACATATTGCGTTACAAATCAGATTCAACGGATCTCTATGTAATGATACCATCCGCAGGCTTTCCTCTTTGCAAATAATAATTTCATTCACTGGTTTTCTTCTACTGATTCCATCCAAGGGATTTTAGTTTTGGACGAACTTTTCTTCCGATATGGACAGGCTCTCAGGAGTGGAGAATGGATTTGCCTTGTTTGGCCAGGAGGGGCTCTTTCTCCGGTGTCCCCGCTTTACGGGGATATCCCGGTGGTGTCTTGCTTTTTTTTCGAATAATGACGATAGAACGACTGATATCGCTATCTGGAAGAAAAAAGTCATGGCAGTTCTCGATTTCTCCTCCTAAAAGCCTTATCGCATATTTTGCAGTGTCCAGTTCTTCTTTGACATTAGATTTCATTGCAGCAAAAATTCCGTCGACTTTGACATAGGGCAGACAGTACTCGCAAAGAACCGGCATGCCGGCAACAGCCCTGGCAATCGCTATATCGAATTTCTCCCGGCAGGCAGGTTCTTTTGAGCCATCTTCCGCGCGGCTGTGCAAAGTGGCACAGTCTCTCAATGACAAGGACTTAACAATGGTATCCAGAAAAGCGATTCTTTTATTCAAAGAATCCATGAGGGTCACCGAAAGATCGGGATAAGCTATTTTCAATGGAATACCCGGGAATCCGGCTCCGGTCCCCACATCAATGAGGGACAGATCCGGGAAGCGTTTTGCGCGCTGTCCGAATGCTTCCATCAGAAATGGAACGGCGGAAAAAGAGTCCGCAAAGTGCTTCAGCGCAATCTCTTCCGGATCGGTAATAGCTGTCAGATTGATTTTTTGATTCCATTCAAGCAACAGATCTTGGTATTGTTGAAATTGAACCAGCTGTTCTTCCGTCAATTCTATTCCGGATTGTTCTGCATAAAACTGAATTGTTTTCAACCACATTCTCCCTCATTCCTGTTTTTCCTTTTACATTATACCAGTTCTGCGGCGTTTCGAATGGCCGGACTGTTTGTATTTTATTGATCCCTTTTGAGGCTCTCCAGATAGATCAGGAGAACCGATATATCAGCAGGAGAGACTCCGGATATCCTGCTTGCCTGTCCGATGGAATCAGGCCTTGTTTTCTCCAGTTTCTGTCTGGCTTCCATTCGTAATCCGATAATCTTGCGGTACTGGATATTCTCCGGAAGGAGCCGGTGTTCCAGTTTTTTGAATTTGGCAATTCGCTCCAATTCCAGGGCGATATACCCTTCGTATTTGATTCGGACCTCGACTTCGAATTGCACGGGTATTGTCAGAACCGGTCTCCGGGGATCGATGGGTCCGGTCATTCCGTAGGTAAGTTCCGGGCGCCGGAGCAGTTCTGCGATCGAAACGCCGTTTTTGACCGGTGTGCTTCCACAGTTGGAAAGGACTTCATTCACTTGCGGGGTTGGTCCGATAAAGGTGTTTTTGAGGCGGAAAACCTCATCCTTGATCTGCTGCATTTTTTGTTGAAAAGCAAGGTACCTCGGTTCATGGATCAGACCGATTTCAAATCCGGTCGGTGTCAAGCGTTCGTCTGCGTTGTCCTGTCTTAAAAAGAGCCGGTATTCCGCTCTTGATGTCATCATGCGATATGGCTCGCTTGTTCCCTTTGTCACCAGGTCATCGATCAGGACCCCGATATAGGCGATGGAGCGGTCCAGAACAACAGGCGGCTTCCGCTTGAGCTTACGGGCTGCATTGATCCCGGCGACAAGGCCCTGCGCGCCCGCTTCCTCGTATCCGGAGGATCCATTGATCTGGCCTGCGCAAAACAAGCCGTGCACTTGCTTGTGCTCAAGGGACAGGTGCAGCTGGGTCGGGATGATACAGTCATATTCGATGGCGTATGCCGTTCTCATGATTCGTGTCTGTTCAAGCCCCGGTATGGACTGGATCATTTTAACCTGTATTTCTTCCGGCATACTGCTTGACATCCCCGCGATATACATTTCATTGGTCTGTTCGCCAGTGGGTTCGATAAATATCTGATGGCGTTCGCGATTGGGAAATTTGACAAATTTATCTTCGATCGACGGGCAGTACCGGGGGCCTGTTCCTTCAATCTCGCCGCTGTAAAGGGGAGAACGGTGGATATTGTCGAGAACAGCGGATCGGGTCTGTTCCGATGTCCAGGTAATCCAGCAGGATTGCTGTTCCTTATTGAAAAGAGGCGCATTTTCTTCGTTCTCAAAAGAAAAGAGGCACGGAATCTTGTCTCCGGTCTGTTCTTCGAGGTTTTCGAAATGAATCTCTTTCTTATTCACCCGGACCGGTGTACCTGTTTTGAAACGCTGCAGAGAAACGCCCATGTCCAGGAGACTTGCGGAAAGGCCGACCGAGGGGAACATTCCATCCGGGCCGCCCGAATATGCGGTTTCCCCTACGATAATCCGGGATTCCATATAAGTTCCGGTACAAAGAATCACCGCATGGCATGGATAGATCGCTCCGATTCTGGACAGTACTCCCTGGATTTCGATTTCGGATGCTTGCGCCCCGTTTGTCTCATTCATTCCGTTCTCTTTTGATGAAGACGGTGTGTTTTGATATAGAATCTCCACAATCTCGGTTTGCCGCAAACACAGGTTTTCTTGCTTTTCCAGAATCTGTTTCATTTTGATCTGATATTGTCTGCGGTCGATCTGTGCTCTCGGAGAAAGAACTGCAGGTCCTTTTGATGCATTCAGCATTCGGCTTTGAATAAAGGTTTTATCAGCGTTTTTACCCATTTCTCCACCGAGTGCATCAATCTCGCGTACCAGCTGGCCTTTTGCGGTTCCGCCGATATTTGGATTGCATGGCATATTGGCCACCGCATCCAGATTCATGGTGAAAAGGATCGTCTTTTCGCCTAACCGGCTTGCAGCCAGAGCGGCCTCGCAGCCCGCATGGCCGGCTCCGATGACAGCCACGCCATATTCTCCCGCGAGATAAGTATGGGGTCTTTCCAATGCTTCATTAATCGTGCTCATGATTTATCACTTTCCGATACAAAATCTAGAAAATATTTCATTGACCAATTCATCTGAAACCACATCTCCCGTGATCTGCGCCAGCGAATCCGCGACACTTCGCAATGCACTGGACAGCAAGTCGAGCGGCAGGTTCCGATCGATGCCCTCGATCGCAAGATCCAGGGATTGTTTCGCCTGAATCAGCGCACGATAATGCCGTGCGTTTGTAATCAGGACTTCCTCGCTGCTTTGTGATCCCAATTCCTCATATTTTTTTCGAATCATGGAACGGACTTCGGGAACCCCTTCCTGGGTTACGGAGGAAAAGGAAATGATCGGCGTGCCGGAAAAAGATTTTTGGAGGAATTCTCTGTTTTTCGTAAATGGAACCAGATCGCTTTTTCCTAGAATCAAAACCAGGGATTTTTCCTGATGGCAAGCCAGGATCTCCTGAAGGTCCTCTTCCTGATCCAGCAGACGATCCGGATTGATTTCGCCGCCGCTTGAAATCCAAAAAACAATGTCTGCGTCTTCGATCGCTTTTCGTGCACGGTCGATTCCTTTTTTTTCCACTTCATCTCTTGAGTCACGCAGCCCGGCGGTATCAATAAGTCGGACCGGAAGTCCCTCGATGTCCACCAGTTCTTCGATAGTGTCCCTGGTCGTTCCCGGAACCGAAGTGACAATCGCCCGGTCATAGCCTGCCAGGGTATTCAGCATGGAGGATTTTCCCGCATTCGGTCTTCCGGCAATCACAACGTTCAATCCTTCGCGGAGAATCCGTCCTTTCCGGAAAGACAAAATCAGATTCTCCAATTCCGGTGCAATATCCTTGATATGGGAAGTAACCGCAAACACCGCTTCATCGGTTTCCTCATGTTCCGGAAATTCCACCATCATTTCAATCTTTGACATGACGGAATAGACACTACGGGAAATTCCACGCACTTTCGCGGACAATACCCCTTGTAATTGCCGTGTTGCTTCCATTCCTGCCTTGCAGGCAGTCGCACTGATCAGGTCCATGACGGCCTCCGCCTGTGCCAGATCCATTTTGCCGTTTAAAAAAGCATGCTTTGAAAATTCTCCCGGTTCCGCAGGCCTCGCACCCATTGCAAAAAGAGCATCAAGAATCGCGCTTTTCACTGCATTTCCTCCGTGGCATGAGATTTCAACGGTGTCTTCCCCGGTATAGGAATTCGGTGCGATAAATTTTGTCAAAACTACTGTGTCGATGACCGCATGATCCTCCGGACGGAGGATCACGCCATACGCGCAGGTATATCCTTTCATCTCATGGACGGATACCGGACTTTGAGAACGACTTTGAAACAATGCCGCTGCAATGTCGAAAGCCAGGGTTCCCGCCATGCGGATCACGGCAATGCCGCTCGTCCCGGGTGGCGTCGCACAGGCCGCGTATGCAAAACGGCTCAGAAGAATTTCTTCTTGAGCCGCAGCAAATTGTATGTTTTCACTTTCTGTCTGCATGAAGGATTACTCCTTGCTCGGCGCAATGATGACACAGCGGTCAGGGCTCTCCCCTTCGCTGAAGGTCGTTACTCCAGGGTAATCCTGTAATGTGTAGTGGATGATTCTTCTTTCGGTAGCACTCATGGGCTCCATCTCGTAGCTTTTCTGCACTTTGACCACTTTCTCCGCTGTGCGTCTTGCCAGTGCGACCAGTGTCTCTTCTCTGCGTTTGCGGTATCCGCCGATGTCAAGGACCACACGATATCTCTGTTCGCTGGAGCGGTTCACAACCAGCGAGGTCAGATACTGCATCGCATCAAGGGTCTCCCCTCTTCTCCCGATGATCGCTCCGACATCCCGGCCGGAAACGTTGATAAAAATGGTATCCTCGTCGCGATGGGAAGAAATGTTTCCCCGTACTCCGATTCCAGATAGAACCTTTGAAACAAAGTCAAGTGCGGTCGCTTCTTCTGTCGTCTCCGGATCTCCTTCAAAGTTTTCGTCATCGCCATAATAAACCGGATCCTCTGTTTCGATTGCTTCATCCTCAATGGAAACACGCACTTTGGCGTTTTTCTTCCCGATTCCTAGAATTCCGCCCGATTCGCCCTCTTCGAGGACCTCAATGACAGCATTATCCTCACTGACATTCAATTCGGCTAATGCGGCTTGAATCGCATCATGAATTGTCTTTCCTGTTTTTTCGATTGATATTGACATGAGTGTCGCCTCCCTATTGTAATCCATCTATTCAGACCACCGTTACTGATTACGGGGTGGTTTTGCCTGTTTGTTGCGAAAGATCGCCGTCCTCTGCAAGTTGCGTCTTATTTCGTTTTTGCAACCAGTTTCAGCTCTTTGGCTGGTTCGACGGTTTTGATTTCGGACCGTTTCGCAATCAGATAATATAAAATATACTGTTGAACCATGCTCATGATATTTCCGATAACCCAGTAAAGGCCCATGGCAGCCGGCATGGTAAATGTAATCCAAAGAGTGAATATCGGCATGAACCATGTCATGCTCTTCGTCATGCCAGCAGTAGGATCTGCCGGTTTCTGCGCATTTTTCGCCGGATTCTTCTTTGCTCTTTCTGCATCCTCCAATTGTTGTTTACGGTTCGGTGCGGTCCATTGGGAGACCTTAAGTGACAACCATGTTGTCACAACAGCAAGAATGGGGATAATCAGCAAGGGCAGGTAGGATGACATTTCGGACCCGAACAGCAAAGAAGGTTTATAGGTTGGATTCAGTCCCAGGTTCATTCCAAGGAAGTCCAGATTGATCAGCTGGTTCACCTTGATCAGCCCCTGACTGAGTGCTTTGCTTACAACCTCGACATTATCATTCAATGCATTGACAATCGGAATATTCATCATTCCCGCGTTTTTTGCCGCGGCTGCATCCATCAATCCCAGATCGTACAAAATCTTGGTCAGCCCGGTAACGGTTTTTACTCCGTTTGTTTCAACAAAAGTCCCGATAGCGGCAGTCGAAACACCCATGATGTGAACGAGAGGAGCCGATATGATACGGTAGACAGGCCAGATGATGATCAGTTGGACGATGGACGGCAGACATCCTGCCAGAGGAGAGAAACCGGATTTGGAATAAAGCTCCTGCTGGGCTTTCTGCAATTCTTCCTTGTTGTTTCCATAACGCCGCTTGATATCTTCAAGATCCTTGGACATCCCTTGCTGTTTGATTGTACTTTTATACTGCTTCACTCCGAGTGGAATCATGATTGCACGGAGGAGAATGGTGAAAATAATAATCACAACACCATAGTTGTGAAAAACATCATATAAAAGGCGCATGATAAATCCAAAAGCGGTATAAAGGGGATCGAGCCACGACATTGTTAGAATGATCGGTTCTAAGTTCATATTGGCGACCTACAATTTTATCGAATAAATTCGTTGAAATTGTTCCTTTCGTAAAATTATCTATCCTGTTAAAATTCACTCAAACGCTTCTATTAGCTAGATTATATCATGTTTGACTTCATTCGTAACGTTGTTTTTATATCTTTTCGACCGGTTGTTCCTGTTTCGAAAAACTCACTTCACCGGGTCGTATCCGCCTTTGCAAAAAGGATGGCACCTCAGCAGTCTTTTTGTCGCAAGCCAAAGTCCCTTGATCGCTCCATATCGCCCGATTGCTTCCATGGCATACTCTGAGCAGGTTGGTGTGAATCTGCAATTGTTCCCCAGATAAGGAGAAATCGCTGCTTTATAAAATCGTAGACAAATAATTAGAAACTTCTTGATCACTTTGGTTTTCCTCGTGCTTGTTCCTCTTTTCGGCGGCCGGTGATGGCTCATCGGCTGTTTCGATAAGAATTCCTGCTTTTTTCATCAGATGAAGCACTTCTTTGTTGACCTGGGAATAGACAATCTCAGGGGCTCCCCCCCGACCCAGCAGAATGATATCGTATCCCCTCTTGATCCCGGATTCGTTCAGTCGGTAGCACTCCCGGAGAAGACGCCGCATCCGGTTTCTTTGGACGCTTCCTCCGATGGTTTTACTTGTTGTCACGCCGATTCGGTTGGTTTTCCTCGAATGGCTTATGTAATGCAATACAACATACCGGCCTGAAAGGTATTTCCCCCGGCGATAAATCCTGGTAAATTCATAATTGAACTTCAAAGGCGTGGAAAACTTCATCCAATCAAGCCCCTTTCACGGCGAACCCATAAAAAGAGAAAGACCACAAGTCTGCGGTCCTCAAGCTGTAAGTTTCTTTCTTCCTTTGAGTCTGCGCCTTTTTAGGACATCCCGGCCTGCTGCGGTCAGCATGCGTTTTCTGAATCCGTGTTCCATCTTTCTGTGTCTCTTTTTTGGTTGGAAAGTTCTAAGCATATATTCTACCTCCATGGTGATTCTTGTTTTTCATTAGCTTTAAGATTATACAAGGGATAAGGGGATTATGTCAACCTTTTTTTATTTTATCCCCCTGTTTCCTCCTCTTTTTTTCGGGATATCTCCTTATTCATGCCAAATCCGCAATAAAAAAGGCTAAGCACCGGCTAAAACCATTTACGGGACATATTCCTGGATTAAAACAGACCCTTTTGTCCCATTGCTTTTTGACAGGACGTTCGCGGTTCTCGCGGCGGAGTCGTTCAGCAAAGCGGTTTGTTTTCCCATGTTATACTTTTCCGGGTTTTTCAGCGCGTCCCTGACCGGAATAATCTTGTGTATGGTTTTCGCCGCGATTTTTTCTTTGTTTACGAAAGTATCGATGTATTCACCTTTTGTGACATGGATGTTTCCTTCCTTGTCCCGTTCGATCGAAACCCTGGCAATGATCGCATCCTGTGCATATCCATTTGTTCCCTGTGTTGTGAATCCCATATTGGCCAGAAAATTCCCTATGGAATAATAAACCAGAGTGTCTTTGCCACTTATTGAAGAAGATATCACCGATATTTCCTGCAGCACATGCGGGTGATGTCCGAAAATCACATCCACGCCCTGATCCGACAAAAATTGCGCCAGCTTTTTCTGCGTCTCGTTGGAGGCGGTCTTGTACTCCTCCCCCCAGTGTAGGACAAAAACAATGCATTCCGCTTTGGCATCTTTCATCGCCTGAATCCTGGCAGTCATTTCTTCCATATCTTTTGCGTAGAGTGCGGCTCTGTACGGATTGAACGAATCTACCAGATCATCCGCTTCCTTCGGCAGCAGGATGCCATTCAGCGCTTTGCCTGTTTCGGTGCCTGTTGTTTCATACGTATACCCGGTAACTCCGATTTTTATCCCGTTCAGGTCGACAATCTGAAATTTGGGGTCTTCCGGTTTGCTTCTTGTGCCAATGACCTTTATCCCATCTTTCATGAAGACTTCGGGGGTTCGTTTCAATCCCGCCAGTCCCCGGTCGAACGCGTGGTTGTTTGCTGTTGTGACCATATCAATGCCTGCATTTTTGAGTGCGGAGGCGATCGCATCCGGTCCGTTGAACATCGGATATCCGGAGTATGGAGCTCCGTTCAGCGTCCCTTCATAATTGGCAATAGTATATGCGGATTGCTGCAGATAGGAGCTGACATGTTCAAAGATATAATCATACTGGTATGTGCCGTCTCCCTGCAATCCTCCATCGATCACCGCCTGATGCAAAATAATGTCGCCAATAGAAGAAATGACGGCGCTGGCGGTCAGGTCCGGCTCCGGTGTCAGTGTCGGAGAGGCAGATGCTGCGGAGGTGGATGACAATGTGGGGGTCTGGCTGCCGGTACTGGTATTTTTGTTGTTTGAAAATGGATTGGAGGAGGAAAACACGCCAATGATTACAATGATCACAACACCCATGACAAGTCCGTTCACGACTTGTCTGATTTTGCGGTTCCGTTTTTTTCCTTTTCTTTCCAAGGTTTTCTTCTCACTCAAAAACGATTTCTCCCTTTTTATTCCTTCATTTTGTTCCTTTTGATTTCCCTGTTCCCTGTTCCCTTTTATTTCTTATTTTCCATTTTTATCTTTATTGTTCTCTTGATTTTGCATTTTACCACGCTTTGTCCATATCATCAAGACAAACGGGTCCGTTCAGGGTTGTTTTTGTTTTCAGTATGGTGTAGGAGGCAAATCCGGAGATTTTTTCAATCTTCGCAACGGCTGCCTCCGCGTGTTCCTCTGTTTGAAAAATTCCAAATACAGAAGGCCCGCTTCCGCTCATCAGAGACCCGATCCCTCCGCAGTCAAGAAGGACCTCTTTGATTCTGGCAAGAATGGGATAGGCCGGCAAAGTGACCGATTCCAGGACATTGGCCGTTTCTGCGAAGAGAGTTGGGATGTCCTGTTCCTGAATCGCCTGGATGACCCGGAGGGTGTCCGGTCGTTTCCCCAGATTCCCGATATCCAGGCGGTCAAACACCCAAGGGGTTGAAACCCCGAAATCCGGCTTGATCAGAACGATCGGAACGTCTTGCAGCATAGCGAGGGGTTCCAGTATTTCCCCGATGCCGGTGCACAACACCGTTCCGCCTGTCAGACAAAAGGGCACATCCGCCCCGACTTTCACTCCGATGCGGGACAATTCCTCTCCGGAAAATGGAAATCCGCACAGATTGTTCAGCGCAATCAGCACGGCGGATGCATCCGCGCTCCCTCCGGCAAGCCCGGCCGCCTGGGGAATATGCTTGGTGATATGAATAAGGGTCTGTTTCTTTCCAATCCTATCCGATGTTTCATTTCCGATGTTTCCCAAAGCATAAAAAAACCGCTCTGCCGCCTTGTGGCAGGTATTGCGGGAATCGCACGGGAATGTCGGATTGTCTGCGATGATTCGGATGTTTCCCGGTGTTGAAACCGGCGAATCCACCAGCGACACGCGAATGACATCGTGCAGGTCAATCGATTGCATGATGGTCTCGAGCAAATGGTATCCATCCGCCCTTTTCCCGACGACGTCCAGAGAAAGATTGATTTTCGCCGGAGCTTTAACCGTGCATTTCATTTTTTCATCCCTCATATCATGATTTGGCGTTTGAAATTTCTGTGTGCTTTCTATTATTACCTATTTTATCATGTTTATAGCAGATCATGCCATTCATTTTGCAGAACCCCGTTTTTAATATTAAAATAAGGCCGGCTGTCGCAGACAGAAATCGTGTGGCCTCAAACGGCAGGGAGTCGACTGCCATGCATGTGTATCCGATTGGCATGGGGACACTCCCCTGTTTCGATGGGGAAACCGTCCTGAAAGGTTTTCCTAGATTCCTCCGCCGGAAATCAGAATATTCTGTCCTGTGATAAAATCGGCGCCATCCGATAACAGGAACTCGATCATCGGTACGATATCAAGAACTCCGGCATTCCGTCCTGCCGGATTTGCTTTTGCGTTCTCTTCAACAATCAGGTGCGGGACATCGCTTAAGAATTTTGTTTCCATCATGGAAGGAGAGACCGCGTTGATATGGATCCCCTTATCCGCATATTCCGCAGCCAGTGTTTTCATGAATCCCAGCAGAGCGAATTTCGCTGTTGTGTAATCCACTAGGAATTTGGGGGCTGTTATCGTACAGGAAGAAAGTACAAAGACAATTTTACCATGTCCCGTTTTTGCCATCGGCGTCATGAGCCTGGACAAAATTGTATAGATAGAGCGCAGCTGTATGTCAATATCCGATTGTACATCGGCCCAATTTTTTTGGGAGAATCGCCCATAAGAGATTTTGTTGGAAGGCAGATGCACAACATGGGTGATGTTTTTATATTTGCTGGCAATCCGTGCGGCGAATCCGTCCGTTCCTGCTTTGTCTGCAAAATCAGCCTGTTCCAGTACAAGCCTGTCTCCGATTTTTGATTGGAGCAATTCCAGCTCTTTGACATTGTGATGATAATGAGCGACCACACAATCGTAGTGTTCATAGATCCGATCGATCAATACAAGGCCGGTATCGGAAGAAGCCCCCAGGACCAGCAGGTTATTTCCCATGCAAAACACCCACTTTCATTGCCGCGCGAGAAACCGTCCGGTTATCTTGATTGGTGATTCTTGCTTTGATTGCAATCATTTCATAAGAATCGAATTTTTCGGCGATTTCACCGCTGATCCGTAAAACATCCCCGACATAGACCGGGTTGGTGAACTTGATGTCGATTTCATGCAGCAGACAGAATTTACCGGGCAGATAGACTCCTGCAAGGGTGGAATAGAAAGACGAGGTGAGCATTCCATATGCCACGGCGGAAGAGAACCCGTTCTCTTTTGCATATTGCTCATCAATATGTAATGGATTGACATCTCCGGACAGTTTCAGGAAGAGGTCCATCATGTCCCCGGTTACTTCGGCCGAAAAGGCCTCCGTATGTCCGATTTCCAATTCACTGTATCGATAGCAGTTCATACCGATTGTTTCCTTTCGATCAGGTCCATCATATCCCCGACTTTTTCCAGAGCGAGGATCTCGCTTATCTCAAAATGCAGCCGGAAAGCCTTTTCGCAGGCAATTACAATATTGATCTGTGCAAAGCTGTCCCAGTCTTCAATATCCTTCGCGGTCATTTCACGGGTGATGACCAGCTTGTCGTCATCAAAAACATCTCTGAATATTTCCTGTAATTTGTTTTGTATTTTCATATTGTATTCTCTTCCTTTTTTATATACTTAAAACATGCTCGATCGAATCGAATTCATACCGTTTCAAGATATGCGTCAGTTTCTTTTCACATCCGTTGATGCCATATTCAAGAATGGTTTTGTCAATCAATTTATGGCTCACTCTCTCGATGTTCTTGTCGATTTCCACCGGATGCAGATAAAAAACCGCAGGATGTCCCTTTTCATTGGTTCTGTCAGTACATATCCGGATAAAACATTCCGGCAGCGCCCTGAAATAGAAACCGCCTGAAAACCCGTATTTTCTTCCCAGAAAACAGAAGGTCGACGGAGGGACTTCCAAAAACGGCTTGCCATTGACGGTTAGGTGGTTGATATGCCGCGAAGCGTCCGGTATGCCATATAAAAAGTTATCCGTTGGAAAGATGCTCGAATCGTACAAAAACCCCAGTTTCTGCAGAATATCAAGCGCCCATAAAGAATCTTTCGTGATCGACCAGGATGGCGCCCGGAATCCTTTTACCGCCTTCCCGCTCAAGTCGGAGATCAAATCGCTCGATTTTTTGACATCCGCTTCAAACTCCGCAGGGCTTTGCTTGTATATAATTTTGTGGTCATACCCATGGGAAGCGATTTCATGACCCTGACGCGCGATTCGGCGGATCAGATCGGGGTGCTTTTCGGCGACCTCCCCCAGGCAGAAAAAAGTGGCTGTTGTATTGGTCAGAGAAAAAATCTCAAGAAGCCGGTCCGCGTTTTTCTCTACGGTTGACCGCTGATTGTAATACACAGGAGATACTAATGATTGGTGGAACCAATCCTCTAAATCGATACAGAAAATGTTTTTCACCTTTTTGCCTTCTTCCATTCAAAAGATTTGTCTATATATCGTTTTTGCCGCTGCCGGCGGAATAAAAAACATCTATTCATTCTCTAGGCATCGTATCTGCTTTCGATCACCCGGTTCTTGTTCTCATAATCCGGAAGCACCTTGAACTCCCACGTCGTGATTCCATCTTCCGTCTCACTGGTCATATGGAATCCCAGAGACCTGTACAGGTTATAGACGGTCCGGTTCTTTGCCGTGGGCTTATAGGTTCCGGTAATGCGGGCGATCTCCCTCTCCCTGCATATTTTGACTACTTCATCAAACAAAGCGAATTCCACATGTCTGCTGAATACGCGGCAGCTCAGAATCCAAACCTTGATGTCCAGGCAGTCCCCCTCGAAAAAACCCATTAATACAGTAATGATTCCCTGGTCTCCGAATTTGTCGACCAAACGTCCACAAAGGGCAATCCATGCCGGATCTCTGCAAATCGACGTTACTTCCGCTTCCGAAAGACGCCATGTAGTCAGGTTGAATTGATTGGTTTTCCCGATCAATTGTGTCACACGTGCGATGTTTTTTTCGTTGATCTGCCAGAAATAACATGCCATCGACAAGGATTTTAGATATTTATTATAATCTTCAAATCCGACATTCTCAAGAGAGCTTTTTTGGATTTGACTGTAAAGCGCGGTACGATTCAGATCTTCTGTGGAAACTGTCATGGTTTCGAAGAACCCGGACTGGTCCATCGCCTCCATGAACTGATCCGGAGCAGCCCCTTCGATGACGGCCACTTGCGGCAGCATCGACCTCACCAGCTCCCGCTCTGCCGGATTGTCATCGATGAATACCATGCTGTCCAGCCCGATATTCAAAGTCCCCGCTATTTTTCGGATGCTTTCGGTCTTCGGTTCCCAATTGACATAAAATAAAACAATGTCTTCCAGTTGCAGGACCATGCCGGCTGCATCAAATCCGCTTCTTGCCACTTTGTCCTCATTCTTTGACGCAACACACAGAATGATGCCGGAATCTGAATACCCCTTCCGCCTCCTCTGGAAAAC
>CAZJXH010000047.1:13967-18602 GCA_964549475.1 uncultured Oscillospiraceae bacterium | reverse complement strand
GGTAATATTGTACATCCCGAAGGGACATCCGTCATCATACTTTCCATCGCCGGTATATATACCGTTTCATTTACTGTCGCAGGAGTAGAACCCAATCAATTTACGCTATTCCAAAACGGCATACCTGTCGAAGGGGCTACATTCGGTTCCGGAGCAAGTACACAAATCAATTCGGGAATGGTCATTATCACAGCTGCCGCTGGAGATATACTGGCGCTGCGAAACCACTCAAGCGCTGCTGCGGTTACATTGCAGCCAATAGCAGGAGGAACCCAGACCAATACGAACGCCGCTATATTGATACAAAAAATAGGCTGATTGAACGAAAAAATTAGATGTAAAAGAATCGGGAAATGAACGATGAAAAAACGGGATTTAGTGTTTGGCCTGCTTGTCGTGATTATATGGGGAGCTAATTTTACGGTCATTAAGCTGGGGCTTGCCGGAGTGCCACCGATGCTGCTGGTCGCATTCCGGTATGCGTTTGCCGCGTTGCCTGCAATCGCATTTGTGAAACGTCCGTCTGTCGGATGGAAATATGTGGTTGCTTATGGGGCGACGGTCGGAATCGGACAATTCTCGTGCTTATTCTATGCAATCAAGATCGGGATGCCGACCGGAGTTTCTTCTGTAGTCCTCCAGTCACAGGTTTTTTTCACTCTCCTGTTTGCAACGGTGCTGCTAAAGGAATCTTTCAAGAGAAGCCAGATCATCGGCCTTGTTGTCGCTGGGATCGGACTGTGTATCATAGGCGGCAATGTGGGAGGAAACAAGTTGTTTTCCATTCCTCTCGGCGCGTTTTTACTGACTCTTCTGGCGGCATCTTTTTGGGGGATTTCTAATATTATCGTAAGGAAAGCTTCCAGACAGGCGACTTCCCAGGGCAAGCAGCTGGATATGACGAGCCTGGTCGTATGGTCCAGCCTTGTGCCTCCGCTACCTGTACTGGCGATCGCCCTGATGATGGATACACCGGAAACCTTATGGAATGCGGTAAAGAACTTGAATCTCCAGTCTGTATTTTCTATCGTTTATCTGGCTGTTTTTGCGACACTCTTCGGATATGGCATATGGAGCATCCTGCTTTCCAAATACCCTGCAGGCAAGGTGGCCCCGTTATCCCTTCTTGTTCCGGTGACCGGACTGATCACCGCACAGATTGTCCTTCACGTACAGCTTTCAGCCATACAGTGGGTGGGCGGCATGGTGATCATCCTGGGCCTGGTGATATCCAATTTCGGGCTTTTGCCGGTACAGCATCTTTTTAGATTGAAAAAGAAGGAATAATCAGGAGCTTTGTTCGGATTCATTCGAATCAAGATTGGACCGGATACAGGAGGTGGGTGCAATGAATAAAAAAGCCTTGTGGAAATTCTTTAAGCAGCTTGACCGTGCCTATTTTATCGATAATGCGTCGAAATCCTTTGCCGATCTTGATGCGCCTTTGGCAATCGGGTTTGGACAGACAATTTCCCAGCCCAGCCTCGTTTTTGAAATGACCTTGCTTCTTGCGCCGAACAGGAGATGCAAGGTACTTGAAATCGGTACCGGATCGGGATACCAGACGGCGCTCCTGGCGGAATTTTCCGGTAGAGTCTTTACAATCGAAAGAATTCGGGAATTGGCAGAGGCGGCAAAAAAGAGACTGGATGGACTGGGATATGACAAGATCGAATATAAGACAGGAGACGGCAGCGAGGGGTGGATCGAGCATGCCCCGTATGACCGGATCATGGTTACCGCAGCCGCGGAAAAAGTGCCCGATGAGCTGATCGAACAGCTGAAAGCCGGTGGCCGTATGATCATTCCCGCCGGAGCGCGGCACGCCCAGGACCTTTTGCTGATAACCAGGGATCAATCGGGAAAGGTGCACAGTGAAACGGTGAACAAGGTCGTTTTCGTGGAACTGGTCGGGAAATACGGATGGTCAGGAACGACATCCCCTCCCTGACAAGCCAGAAAACATTTAAGAAACATTCAAGAAGAATCCAGGAAGAATCCAGGAAGAATCCAGGAAGAATCCAGGAAGAATCTAGGAAGAATATTGGATGAATTCTTGAAGTATTTTAAATGGAATTGTTTCCGTTTATTAGGCAAAGATGGTATAATTTCAATCAATATAGAAGAAAATAGGAGGCGTAAGAGCCGTGCTAAAAGAGACAAACAAGACATGTGTCCCACCTTCTGGCTTTCTGCTATTTTTATTAGGATTTATTCTGGTTTTTTCTATGCTGTTAACAATAAGTGGCTGCCAACAATATTTGAAAGCAAATACAGACGAGAATAGCAGCGCGAGGACAAGTCCAGATATTTCAGAAACCACCGATTCGACCGGGATTTCCCAGATCAGCCCGGAATCAGCACCGATCGTCACAGTTGCACCAATAACTCCGATTCCGACTCCCACGATCACACCGACATTGAAACCGACTCCGGCCGCCACTCCGAAACCGACCGCGACCGTTGCCCCGACACATGTATTGACCCCTACTCCCATTGCTGATAATTCAGACATGTACATCACCGTGAATTTTGCGAATCTGCGGACCGCCAACAACACAAAAAGCTCCATTATCAAACAGATGCCCTATCGGACACACATGAAAAGGGTACTGATCCTGGATTCCTGGTCAAAAGTTATCACCGATGAAAATGAGACAGGGTATGTATTTACCAACTACATTTCGAAAAATCTTCCCCAGATAACCCCGCCGCCCCGGACCATTTTGAAATGGCCTGCAGAATCCTCTCTTTCTGAGACGTTTTATAAGGCAAAGCTTCTGGATTATATCGGGAAACCCTTCGATGAAGCCAGTCTTCCGCTGAAAGGAATCACCGTCATTCTGGATCCTGGACATGGCGGAATCGATTCCGGAGCGGTTAATTCTTCCGGAGAGACACGGGTGTTTGAAAAGACGATCAATCTCCGTGTTTCGCTGAAAACCGGGGATCTTTTGAAGAAATTGGGCGCTGATGTTATTTACACCCATAAGGATGACGATTTTTATGGCTTATATTACCGCAATGCATTGATCAATAAAGTAATTCTCGAAAAGCACAAAGCCCTTCTGATTGAGCAGGGAAAGGATACCAAAGAGACAGACCGCCTGATTGGCCTGATGAACCAGGTGATGAAAAGCGATACCGACGATGTTGATAAGAACGGACGAGGCGTATTTCTTGGGCTGGGGGTCCATGAGGATCTACGGACTGTCATGGACATCTCCCGGGAGTATGAGGATGTTATCGTGCTTTCGATCCACAGCAATCAAGTATGGAAAGCCCCCTCGACACAAGGGGTTGAAATATACTATGGTACAAACGCCGGGATTGCATCGGACGAACTAAAAGCAGCGGCCGTCGAACCGATGAGCATCCCGATCAACAAATCCTATATGTACTATAATGATGCCGCCAGAAAAAAGTTAGCGGTGGCTATACGGGATGAAATGAAAAGCAAAACCACATTGAAAACGAACCGGGGATACAGCAACAGTATTTATGCATGGAATTTCTGTATGATCCGGGAACACAATCTGGCAAGCGCCTTGGTTGAACTCGGGTTTATCAGCAACACTTCGGATCGGAACTATCTCACCAGTGCAAATGGGCAGAATGCGATCGCGGAGAGCCTTGCAGCCGCGGTTTACGATTATTACTGCAAATAAAGCGGGGGAACCGTTTTCATCATGCTCCACCATTATCTGCTGATTTGATGCTAAAGCAAAAAGGGTACCGCAAATTAGTTATTGAAAATTACATTGTGCTTTATTTTGTCCGATAAAAAACGATTCTATGTTCAGGATTGTGGTTTAACCTTTTCGCTGTCCGTCGCAAATTTTGTTTTATCAAAATAGCGCTGGGCATTATCATGCACCATATTGAAGCAGCAGGAATATAAAATATCTATTATGGTGATCTGTCCCGCAATCAAGGGAAAATCGTAATTTAAAAACTTATGTGCGTCTCTTGCGGTTGTATAGAGATTTATATCGGAAAGTCTAGTGAGGGGCGTTATTGCAAAATCACAGACGCAGAGGATATTCGATCCGTTTGTCTTGGCAATCTGAACCGCATCCAGCACGCTTCTGGTTCTGCCGGAAGACGAAATGGCAAACAGCACATCATTTCTTCCCATCGTTGCCGCTTTCATTTTATAAATAGTGGAATCCGCATCATAAGCGCACGGAATACCAATCCGAAAAAGCTTGGTATAGGCGTAATGTGCACTGACAGCGGACATTCCCATTCCGATAAAATAAATCGATTTTGCTTTCAGCAACATATCAACGACAGCATCAATCTTGCCGGCGTTCACTGTCAGATGACAGTCATGGATAATGGCACTGGAAAGATTGCAGACCTTCTCACAAATCTCTTCCGTTGTATACTTCCTTGACATATCCAGCTGCTTCTGTTCGAAAGAGTCCTCTTCGCTGCTGCGGATTGCTGCCTTGAGATCTGTTTTAAAATCTTTATATCCTCTGCAGTTCAATTTGTTCAGCAGGCGACATACTGTTGCATAACTTACATTGGCGTTTTCAGAAAGCTCGCTTATCGTGAACTCGGTCACTTTATCTTTATTGTCAAGAACAAAGTCAATCAGCGACTTCTCTGCTCTCTTGGATTCTTTTC
>CAZJXH010000047.1:0-13957 GCA_964549475.1 uncultured Oscillospiraceae bacterium | reverse complement strand
GTTGATTGACCGTCATTGGAATCACCTCTACAAAATCATACTTCACAATGATATACAATACAATAAACATATCAAAAATGATTGCACAAATATGAAATAATGATCGTTTTGATATGGAGGAGTATCATTTAATTTGATATGCTTTAGTAGCACGATCAAACGACTTGCTGCCAAGAATTCCTTCTGCGGCAAATTTACACAGGTGAATAAAAATGATGCCAAAAATATCTCTGGGGATCGATAATTGTTTTGCTTCAAAACGGTGGACCCGTCCGGAAGAATGGACAAAGTTAATACATGAAATGGACCTTCGGCTGATTGAAGCAAGTGCTGATACAGAGTGCGACCCTTTGTATATGGGGTCCCATTATATGAATACCTGGGTCGAACAAGTAAAAACCGCTTGTGAAAAAAATAACGTAATTGTCGCAAACCTTTATTCAGGCCACGGAACCTATTCAACATTGGGACTTGCCCATACGGACAGGAGCGTTCGACAGTTTTTCAAAGACAATTGGATTAAATCACAGGCGGATACCGCAAAAAAACTAGATGCCGGTCTTGGGTTTTTCGCCCACGGCATAAATTATGATCTGCTTCAGAATAAAACAGCATTTCAAAAAACAATGGAAACCCTGTACGAAGATCTTGCCGATATTGCCGCATATGCTCAAAAAATCGAGCTGCATCATATAAGCCTTGAACAAATGTACTCGCCACACCAGCCGCCATGGACGATTTCTTCGTGCATGGAGCTTATGGACAACGTTTTCAATGTCGGGAACGCTCCGCTGTATATTACGCTTGATGTAGGCCATATGAATGGACAAAAACAATTCTTCAAACCTTCTGAAAAAAACTTGGAAGACTACATTATTGCAATGAGGGTAAATGAAAAAAAACAAAGGATCTGGCTTGGTACAAAAAAAGCAGTAGAAATCATTGAACTTGCAGCGAATAAAAAAATCAGCATTAAAGTGGCTATTTCCGAAATTTTGAAATCATGGGAAGGATATGACTACCTGTTCGCAAAAGAAGCGGATAGTTCTGTCTATCAATGGGTAGAACGGTTCGGTTCCTATTCTCCCATTATCCATCTGCAGCAAAGTGACGGCCGCTCCTCCCCCCATTGGAATTTTACAGAAGAAAATAATAAGAAAGGCATCATTAAAGCACCTGAATTTTTTAGAGCGCTAACTGCATCCTATCGGAATAATGAAAATTTTTCTTTTGAAAAATGCGACAAAATCCTATTGACATTAGAACCCTTTATTGCAACTGCAGGAAATAATTATACTGCGATTGAAGAAATAAAAGAATCCATAAGGTACTGGAGGCAATATATCCCTCGTGATTATATGCCGCTGGATGAAATCATGCGATTACCCCTTATTTCGGATGCGTTATGCAAATGAATAATATGGTGAAAGAGGTAAATGACATTGTGCATAAAAAAAATTAAATAATTTATCTAAATAATAAAGTGCAAATTGATTGACAACGCCTAAATTACATGATAATCTAAAAACAAGATAAACAGTAAGACGTATTACCAAATAAGTATATGTTTTTTAAAAAATAGGTTATACAGGAAATTTAATCGTTTCAAACAGGTGAAATAAGAGAAATAAAAAGAGAAAGCACTTTTTTTTAAACTCGAACGGTAAGACGTATTACCGTAAAAATAAATATCTAAAGGAGACGAAAATCATGAATGGCATTAACAATGGTAGAATGAAAAAAACAGTCAGTATTCTTTTAGCACTTACCCTTTGTATGTCCTTGTGCCTTTTTAGTACAAACGTTTCTGCTACCTCTTTGGGGGTGCAGAACTTTAATACAATTGCCGGCACTGATGTAACGGTGGGGAGCAATGGTGGTGCAGTGGCTTCTCTTTCTTCTGTTATTCGTATAACGGCAGGTGCTCCTACTGTGGTTGGTGGAGTAACAACCAAAGCATTCGGCTCCTTCAATTTCATGCCGGAAACGACCTGCTTTGATGGACAGACAGGGCTTATGATGTATGTGGAAAATCCGAATAATGTCGAAGTCGCTTTTCAAGTGATGTTTGACGCACTAGGCAGTAATAACGCGTATTTACGCTATTATCTTTATAGCGGCGGAGATCTGCAGCCTCTTTATGACAGCAATCATCATCAAATTTCAGGCGGAGGCATTATATACAGCAGTATAGTCCTGCCGGTGGGTTATAAGGGCACCATCTGTCTGCCTTTCAGTGGCTTCTTCGGCAACGGGACCACTCCCGCAACAGAAGGCGAGCTGGGTATGGTGATGCAAATGACGATCGGTATGAACTGCTCTGTTGCACAGGGACAGTCTGTTTGTATTGGTGATATGAAACTATATCCGAATCTATCTGTGAATACAGTACCTGTTTTGGACTATAATCAGATCACGAACGAAACATTCGGATTTGTCGCAGGCGCTTATTCGGCAGGATATGGAAATACCGCAGCACCGATCGCATCCATTTCCCTGACACCAAATGGGTATAACGGCACCAACGGATTGAGCATTTCAGGTACTGCGCATGCATCTTTAGTCACTGTGGCGGCGATTGCTTCTGCTTCGGGTGCGAACGGTCTGCGCTTTTATGCGAAAAATCTGGACCCGGTCAATACTCAGATGTTTTTTGTACAATTCGATGATCCCAATGGAGAACGCTGGATCGCGACAGGGAAGAACGCCGTTTTTACCAATCTTTCCGGCGGAACGTTTCCCTATCCTTGCTATATGC
Source organism: uncultured Oscillospiraceae bacterium (assembly GCA_964549475.1). Taxonomy (GTDB): domain Bacteria; phylum Bacillota; class Clostridia; order Saccharofermentanales; family UBA5734; genus JBBQKF01. The sequence goes on along the minus strand of CAZJXH010000047.1, from coordinate 11,199 downwards.
TTCCGGCAGGCTTTGAAGGGTTTGTCTATATCCCCTTTGATTGCTTTGAAAGCAGAAATTTTTCAGCTACCGGTGTGGATGATTTTTCGAATAGTAACATTGGCGTATTTATTTTAGAGTTGTCACCCAGCGCCTGTACAAATTTCATCGTGGATGAATTCAGCTTGGTTAAAAATACAAATCCTTATGTGCTTTCCTGCAGCAACTGGCCTGTTTCCATGAATGCACAAGGCTTTGTAGCTGCTACAGACGCAGAGATGTTCGCTGCGGTAGAGCGCCGACTGATCATTGATGTACAGACAACCTCAAGTCAGACAAATACAGAAGGTGTGGTGAGTTTTCCCCCAAGAATCTCTGACTGGTCGGAGGGGCGCGGGATTGTTTATGATATCTCCAATCAAGCGGCATCGCAAGTGAAGGCTTCCTATACTTTTACGGCAAATGGGATTGCTTATACAGCAAACCCGAATGCCTATGCCAGATTCTCCTCAAAATCCGGTGTGGAAACGATGGATTCCGCTGCCGCTGTCCCGGCAAATTTCAATGGTACGGTGACAATCCCTTTTGAAAGCTTCAATGGATATACCAGCGCTTCAAATCTGACGAATATAACCGGCACAGGGTTTGTAGTAGATGGTACAGATGCCCCCGCCTGCTTGATCGTAGACAATATTGCATTGATCGATACTGCCATTGTACTGCCTGCCCCTCCGGCATCCAACGTCATTGAAAACTTCAATCTCTGGACCAGCGCCGGAACCCATATCGCCAGTTCCTATGGAGATCCGATCGGCACGTCTCTGGATACTTCCATTGCAGGACATTATAATCTGATGAAATATGATATAACCGGGACCGATACGAATCCTTTAGGAATAGGCAACACCGGGTTTGTTCCATACCGTACAGACTGGTCGGGCGGCAACGGGGTCCAGCTGTTTATCAAGAATTCCAATGCCTCGGAGATTTCCTTGCGTTTCATTTTCCAGGAGGCGAATGGCAATGAATTATGGGTGCCCAAGAGTGAAGCTCCCTATTACCTGAAAAATGGTTCAGAAGAACCGGTGCAAGGAGAAATCATATATCAGACCATTCGCATTCCTGCAAACTTTGAAGGAATTGTTCAACTGCCATTTACTTCTTTTAATGCAACAGTACAAGGATTGATGGTAGACAATGTTCAGCAATTAGGAAACATCAGCCAGGTGATTATGGAATTTGATTCTGTGACAAACCGAGGGAAAAGTATTCTTATCGATGATATTCAACTTATAAATACCTTCCTGATGCAAGAGCAGCAGACAACAAATAATATGAAGCTCCCCCTTATTGAATCTTTTGAAAACTGGACTCCCACGACACTTGATGCCCGTTTATCGATGTGGGCGGACGGCAGCCCGATAACAGCAGGACTGGTCAGTAATGGCCAAAACGGATCCACCGGTTTGGAATTCACCATAGGACCGGCTGTGGGAAATGGTGTGGGCGTTATTATTATGAATGGAACGACCGGAGACTGGAACAGTTACAAAGGGATTAAAATGTTTATTCGAAATCCATCAGGCAAAAGTATGGCTTTCCGTTTTCAGATAGAAGAAAATGCAGGAACAAAGGAACGTTTCTCTGTTGTCAGTAATAAAATTGTCACCTTGATCAATCAAGAGGGGATTGTACAAAATACGGCTACATTGTATGATTCTATTATTATCCCGGCAAACTTTTCAGGTCAGGTGGAAATCCCATTTGCCGCATTTAAAACTGTGTGGTGGGATACAAATGGAAACGGGCAACTGGAACTTGCCTCCATGGGCAATCTGTATTTTGAATTTGATAACAATGTTTATGCAGGGCAGAAAATGATTGTCGATAATATTGCTTTGTTTAAGAACTCAGGAGAAGTAAACGGAATTGACAATGTACAAACAGGGGATTCTGAACCGCATGCGCTAATCGTTATATTGCTGCTTTCCTGTGCGGGGATCGTATTCGCCCTATTTGATAAAAAATTCAGGAGTGATGCAGTATGAAAATTGACAGAGATTTTATTGCAAAGAAGGCGGGTGTATCCGCTACTACAGTGACTTGTGTTCTAAATGAAACTCGCCCGGTCAGCCAAAAGGTACGCGAAAAGGTCCTGCAAGTCGTCGAGGAATACCACTATATTCCGAATGCAATAGCAAGGACAATGGTAAATAAAGGCAGCAAGCAGATTTGTATTGTAATGGACGATATTAAAAACCCGTTTATGACAGAATTGGTAGACTCCTTTGAAGCGGCAGGCATCGAAAAAGATTATTTCGTCAGCATTTGTGGCAAAATGAATATCGCAAAATACGTTGAAAATATGATTGCCCGCCGAGTGGACGCAGTATATTTCTGCACTGAATTAAAGGAGGAGGATCTTCCCTATATCGAAACCCTCTTGGAAAACGGGGTTAAAGTACTGACAAATCTGAAATTTCCTTATTTTAAAGGACGCATTTCTCAAATCGACATGCAGACCAGGCAAGCTACAATCGACGGCATGGAATATCTGATTAAAATGGGTCATACAAAAATCGGCTATTTATCTCTCTTCTCTGATGACAATGAAAAAGACGAGCGGTTGTTTGAATACAAACGAATAATGCGGGAACAACTGGGTGTTCAAAATCCACAATACCTTGTGCCGAATGAAACGAAGCAGGTCATTGTACAAAGCGGCAGGGAATTGTTTTCCGAATATATAAAAACCAAGCCGGATGTGACTGCTATTTTTTGTACCAATGATGTTATTGCAATCGGTGCCATGCAGCAGGCTCAAAGCATGGGGTATCAGATTCCTCGGCAACTTTCTTTTATCGGATTGGATGGAATAGAAATGACATCCTTGGTTACGCCGCGCCTGACAACCTTTTTAAGCCATGCTCCACTATTCGGGAAAAAAGCACTCAATATGCTGGTAAATATGGTGGAACACGATGAGATCTCCACTTATGACCATCCGATGGAATTGTTCATACAAGAATCCGTACGGGATATGAACAAGAAGGAGAGGTAGAACCTGTGACAGATCGGACACATTTTTTATCGAATAGAAAAAACTTCGCCAAATGGACACAGAATTCCAGACAGCTTTTCTTCATGGCGTCCCTGGGCACGATAATTCTTCTTGTTTTTGCTTATGCCCCGATGTTCGGTGTTATTCTTGCTTTTAAACAAGGGGATTATACCCTTAGTATTGTTGATGCTATTTTAAAAACCTCTTTTGCAGGGTTTGATAATTTTAAAGCGTTTTTAACAGATGCGGAGTTTTTCAATGTCATGTCAAATACGCTGGGACTCAATTTATTATCTCTTGCAATTGGATTCCCCGCTCCGATCATTTTTGCTATCTTGCTTAATGAACTAAAAAATTCTCGTTTTCGTAAATCCGTTCAAACAATTTCCTATTTACCGTATTTTCTGTCCTGGGTCGTGTTCGGTGGTATTATTCTTGCGTTGCTGGACAGCCGCTCAGGCATCATTAATAATGTATTGCTGCAATGGGGGGTTATAAAAGAAGCAATCAATTTCGGCCAGGAGAATTATTTCTGGGGAATTATCATCTCCAGTTCTCTATTAAAAGGGGTTGGATGGGGCTCTATCATTTACTATGCGGCTATTACAGGAATTGATCCGCAGTTATTTGAATCTGCGTATATGGACGGCGCAAATCGCTGGCAGCGGATTTATTTCATCACAATACCGTGTATTGCGCCAACAATTGTAATATTTTTTATTTTATCGGTCAGCGGCATTTTAAACAATGGATTTGACCAGATCTGGGTATTTCAAAATCAGACCAACCTGGCGCGCAGTGAAGTCTTGGATACTCTGGTTTACAAATACGGTGTACAGAATCTGCGATACTCCTATACTACAGCAGTTGGATTGTTTAAATCCATTCTGGCCTTGTTACTTTTACTGGGATCTAATTTCCTGTGCAAAAAAATCACGAATGAGGGGCTGATATAATATGAGCAAGGGAAAAAAGACCTTCTTGAATAAAAAATGGACAACATTTGATATACTCAATACCGTAATTATGATACTCTTCTCTTTTTTAACTTTATACCCGTTATACTATGTGCTTATTGGTTCTTTTAACGAGGGACTGGATTATCTATCCGGTGGTGTATATTTTTGGCCTCGCAAGTTTGTTTTTGATAATTATCTGATTATTTTAACCGACAGCAGACTTTGGAATTCCTATCTTATTACGTTTGCACGCACAATCCTGGGTACAGGGACTGCCATTTTATTTACCTCGATTGTTGCTTATGCCATGAGTCGCAGAGAGCTGAGATACCGGAAGGTTTTTTATGGATTGAATATTTTCACCATGTTTTTCGGAGGGGGTCTGATTCCATTCTTTTTGGTTATCAATCTTTTAGGGCTATTTAACAATTTTTTAATTTATATCATTCCCTGTATGTATTCTGTATATAATATGATCATCATGCAAAGCTTTTTTAAATCCATTCCCGACGGGCTGCATGAGGCAGCGGTGGTAGACGGTGCCGATGAGTTTTGCATATTCTGGAAAATCTATATGCCACTGTCCAAACCGGTTTTAGCAACGGTTTCTTTGTGGATCGCGGTGGGCCATTGGAATTCATTCTTTGATTCCATGGTGTTTACCAGCAATGATAAACTGAATACATTACAGCACTTTCTATATAAAATTATCAATCAAGCGAATATTTCTACGGATGGAATTCAATTGCCGGTGGAAATTCTGGAGCGTATTTCGCCCCAGACAGTAACTTATGCGGCAATCCTTGTCAGCACGCTGCCTGTTTTATGTATATATCCATTACTGCAGAAATATTTCGAGAAGGGATTAACCATCGGATCATTGAAGGGATAAGGATTTCAAGAAACAATGCAAATGATTCCGTCTGCAATCATGAAGCATGCATATACTTTATTACAAAAAAAGGAAGGGGAATATTTCTTATGAAAAAAACATGGATAAAAGCTCTTGCTTTTCCAATATGCTTAAGTCTTCTTTTATATGGCTGTAAAGCAGGAAACACTGGAAATAGCAGCAATGGTTCGGATTTGGGGAAGCTAAGCGCTTTTACAAAAATTACTGACGCCGGAACTCCCAGCTGGGAACAGGACAACAGTGAATTCACTTTCGAATGGTTCCTGAATGTTCCATGGATGACATGGCCCACCAACGGATACGATCTGGTATCTCAAAAGTTAAAAGAAATCACAGGAGCAACGATTAAATTCCGCGTCGCTTCCACAGAAGACAATACCGAACTGTCAACAATGATCAGCAGCGGTCAATTACCTGACGTCATCAGTGTGCAGGCAAGCTATACTCAGACATCGCAATTAGCTGACCAGAATTATTTATGGGCTATCGATGATTTAATGGAACTCTTTGCCCCATCGATGAAATCCAGATTTTTAGAACAACAGAAAGATGTGCATGACTGGTTTATGCGTGCAGACGGAAAACTGTACGGGATACCAAATATTTCATATCCCAATTACTATATGAAGAACTTGGATATTGCATCCAATGGGGGATTCATGGTAAGAGAAGACTGGTATTATGAAGTAGCTGCACAGGGCATCGATATGACAACGCCGAGTGGTATGATTGCCGGGTGTAAATATATCGCAGGGAAATATAAATCTGCTATTCCAATCCAATTGGATCAATTCACTCAAAACGGCAATCATTCTCTTATTTGGCTGGCACAATATTTCGCTGTTCCTTTTGAGACAAAAGATGGAAATTACAATTATTTACTGACTGATCCTAAATACGAGGAATGCATTACTTTCCTGAATCGCTGTTATACAGAGAAATTGATTAATTCCACCAACTTTTCTGTTAATCGCGATGCGATAACAAGAAATATTGCCTCGCAGAATGTTTTCGTATCCATGGTGACACCGCAGGATTATATCAATTCATTTGTCTCGTGCTATAACAACGATGTGACCTATATTCCCATCGTTTTGAGGAATGCTGCGGGAGACGACCCTGTATTGCAGGATTTGAGCGGCAAGGGCTATCTGCTTTCCATGATCACCAAGCAGGCGGACCGTCCTGATAAAATCATCAAGGTGTTCGATTATTTATCTTCGGAAGAGGGCCAGCTGCTTACCCAATACGGTGTTGAAGGGGAGACTTGGGAATGGGAAGATGAATCCAAGACCCGTATCAAGTGGACAGAGGAGTATCTAAAAAAATATGAAGCGGAAGACACCGGATCGTATGGTTTGAAGTATTGCAATATGCTGATCAATCAGGCCTTTGCAGAAAAGGTCGCTCCCCGCGGAACTGCCGGCAAACGAGCCTCGGATATCTATATCAGCAATCTCAAACGGTCTCTTTGCCCTTACAGTTATGACTATTCTCCATCGTTCTTAATTCACGATACCGCAGACAATAAATATTTTGCATTTTTACAAAAAAGTGATATCGTGACAAAATTATGGGCACGCTATCTACCGGACATTTTACGTACGGACAGTGAGACCGCTGCAATTAAAAAATTCAAAGAAACGATTCAATTGATGAAAGAGCGGGGGCTGGATGACGTCATTTCGTTTAGTGCCAAATCGTATCAAACAGCAAAGAATGTTTCTGGAATTAAAGTAGGATGGCCTCCGTATGCGGATGGCTATAAATCTCCAACAACCAGTAACGGCAGTAAAATCGGACCAAATGGAGACTTTAGCTATTGGGAGGACGCAGTGTATGCTAGAAAGAACTAAAATTATTATTGACACAGACCCTGGAGATGATATTGATGATGCGTTTGCATTGGCTTTGGCAGCAAAATCACCTGAGATTGAAGTAGTTGGCATCACTACTGTTTTTCGTAATACCAAAGCACGTGCTCGCATGACGAAACGACTGATGCGATTTTCTGAACGCGAAGACATCCCTGTTCGTGCCGGGGTTAATACGCCATTTATTCAAAAGATGGAAAATGTATTACCCCCCGAATTGCTTGCAAAAGAAACCGTAGACAAATACGGACTGTATAACCTGCCTCAGTATGACAACAGCATGGACAATGAAATCATAAGCGACGAGCATGCAGTGGATTTTATCATTCGAATGGCTCATGAATATGCAGGACAATTGGTATTAGTCCTCATCGGACCATTTACAAATGCAGCAATGGCAGTCCGCAAAGACCCTTCTATTGTGGAGTGTATCAAAGAAGTACGCCTCATTGGAGGATGGTATCAAAAAGATCTGACCGAATGGAATGTAGCATGTGATCCAGAAGCCGCGTATATGGTGTTTACCGCCGGATGGCCGATTTATGCCGTTGGAATTGATATTACATTGCGTTGTGAGCTGAATAAGGAGGATGTTCAGGAATTTCATTCATTGCAGGGGAATACACAGAATCTGATAACCCAAATGATGGACAAATGGTTCGAATATTATCGCTTCAATTCTCCTGTTATGCATGATCCTTTAGTGATAGGCACACTGCTGGAGAAGGATATCGTTACCTTTGCTCCAAAGTATGTGCGGGTAGGACTGACAGGTGCCGAACGCGGGAAAACAATTGTGGAACCAGAAAAAAATACACATAACACCCTTGTACAGGTGTCAGTGGATGTAAAATCCGAGCACTTTCTACATTTGCTAAAAGAACGGATTTTTAAGTGATTAGGAAAGGATGGACTGTTTGATGAAGAAATTAATTTCGGTCGCACTCATCGTAATGATGCTGCTTTCTGTGCAAAACAACACTTTACTGACCCATGCGATTACTACCCGGGCCGGTATGATAAACGGAATACATATTGAAGTCGTAAAAACGGGGGAATGGGCACAGGTAGCAAAATATCCGGACCCTGCTCTGGATTTATCTTCTTTACAATACCTTGCCATTGAATTTGGCAATAGCACAGGCACCGGATGGGGCTTTGAAGTGCATTTACTGGATAACAGCGGGAAGCGTGCCAGCTTGTTTGACGGCGCACCCGAAAAAGCTGCCGCAAGCGATACGATCCAGATTTACGATGAAAATTACCAGGGTTCTTCTTCGTTTAAAGCCTATTATGCATCTGTATTTACAACTCCTGATTTCGGGGGATGGCTCCTTATTCCACGTTCTGCTCTGTATGGCCTGGAGAGCATTGACCAGACCAAAATTGGAGGCATTACCTTGAATTTCAACTGTAATAAGGGAAACCAGGAATTCGAAATGGAAATAGGCAAAGTGGGATGGTTCAGCGGCAAGCCGAACAGTAGCTTTTCAAACTTGCATCTATTATATGATCCTGCTAATATGTCGGATGCCCAGCTGAATACGGACCTTCTTCTAGATAATGGCGGTGGTCTGGTAAACTTTTCCCGGGTGATAAAAAACAAAAAGGCTGCTTTGAAAACATGCAAACGAGTAGGAGATGTAAAAATCCTGGAAGACATGAGCGAAGGATATCCAACAGCGGAAAACGAATGGAATAAAACACTCCAAAGCATGGTTTATACAAAAGGTGGCGGCGTCATTCCCACTCTTTATAAAGACAGCGATACGGACGGCAACGCATTGAAATTCAGTATTACAGGGCCGGTTTCCGGAAATCAGGACTATTACAGCGCAGTCACTTTTGTAGCGAAAACGAAATTATCCGACTGGCGTGCCTGGAATGACGGCAAGGACGGTAAAAAAGCACAGGGCGTCACCTTTTGGGCGAAAAATCTGTCCGATTATGAAGTATCCATGGGCTTTGAAATCGACGAATATGATCCCGGTGCGAAAAAAGATGAATACGGCGAAAGATGGAGCCTGCAATACGGTACTAGGATTATGCTGTACGATACCAATACCAGGCAGCAATATATTGTACAGTCGCAGCCTCATTTCTTTATTCCGGTAGGCTTTGAAGGATGGGTGCGGGTGCCCTTTACTTTCTATACCAAAGCGGTATGGTGCACATGGGGCAACGGAATCATGGATCTTGCCGATATTCCGCAAATTTCTATTGTATCCGATTCCAATATCAATCAGGGTTTGGAATTTGTTATAGACTCGTTAGGTATCTATTATGAGGAAACCCTGGTATCTACCGATTTTTTCAATAGTGGCAAATCAATTCCGGATCAGATGAAAATGAATTAGAAGGGATGGAGGAATATATGAAGCGGAAATTTATTAAAAACATATGGTTTTTTCTTCTGCCGGTCCTACTGCTTTGTTCTTGCAGCCATAACGGTGTCCCGGTCAGCAGCGGCATTGACAGCAATGAAAATCGGAAAGCGCTGGGCACGGATTATATGTTTATGGAGGATGCCGGTTTTTATGCTTATGCTCCTTCCATTTTACAGGCAGATGACAACACTCGTTATGTATATTATACCGTAAACCGCGATAAGGAAAAATCCGCGTCAGATGTGATTGCGGTACGCAAGGGTACGCTGAAGAATGGGGAATATATCTATGAAGAAAAAAAGATCGTACTGATGCCCTCTGACGGGAAATGGGACAGTCAGCGCGTAACGTGTCCTTCTGTGATATACGGTGATTTTTCATATGCAGGGAATTCCTATACTTGTCTTCTTGCCTATTCAGCGAATAGGATAGAAGCATCAAAAAACTTTCAAATTGGATTGGCTGTAGCGAAGAATCCGGAAGGCCCATTTACAAAGATAGGCGACTCGCCTGCCATATCCTATAATTCTGAAATTTCAGGATCTCAATATGGCGTAGGGAATCCAAGCCTTGTAAGCTATGATAAGAAGGGAAAGGTACGGATTTTCTATTCCCACGGTGACAATAATTTATCTTCCACGCGTGTTGTGGATGCTGATTTAAGCCAATTGGACAATCCGAAATTTTCTGGATATCTGACAGTATCCTATCTTGGACTACCGGATGATGGCCTGGGGTATCCGCTGGTTGCCAACTGCGATTTTTCTGTTAATGAGGATGGAAGTCAGCTTTATATGGTAAAGGATGGTTTTCCATATGCTCTGAATGAGCCAAAGGTTGCGACCAAGCTGACGGTTGCAACAATGAAAACAGGAGGCTTGTACGATCCGAATGGAAAGTGGGATACAATCGTTCCTGAAATCAACCAGCTGGATACTTATGTGGATGAAAACCGTCTTGGATGGTCGAGGATGTATTCTGCCTGTATATTAAGAGATGCCTATGGCATTGTCAAAGACACGAGTAAAATTTCTATATGCTTTACTTCTTCTCACGAGCCGGCCAACATGAATGATACATCCTATACATTCAGTCCCGGATTGCACATGTATGAAATTAAAAATTCGTAAAGGGATGGGACGTATGAAAATATCAGGGTTGTTTACAATATTGTTATCCTGCTTTCTGTCTTTATGCTTATGCCTGATTGGCTGCAACAGCGGGGATGGTCTTTCTGCTTCCTCCCGGACAGAAAATTTTTCCGACACCGTCAGCAATGGCAGCGGCACAGAGGCGGAAACCGTCAATATAAGCGAGGGAGCTTCTTCTATGATAATTGAAAAAAACAGTATGGACCGTCAGAGTGCCATATCTCAAAACAACTCTGCGGCAAACGCCATGACTTCTTCTTCCCGGAGTGCAGCCGGCAGCATGGACACCGGCTCCGTCGCGGGGACTTCACCGGAAGCTCCCAGGGGGGAGAACAATGAGCTGCTCTTTAATGCATCCAAAGAAATGATTTATAACTACTGCCCGTCCATCATGCAGGTGGACAATAATACCCGTTATGTTTATTATTGCACGAATGTCGAAAGCAATGTGATCGTTGATCATATAGGATGCCGCAAAGGAATCCGCAATACAGACAATAAATGGAGCTATGGTGCAGAAACGATTGTGTTGAAACCTTCCGTTGGCGCATGGGATAAGGCACATGACTGCGATCCTTCAGTTATTAAGGGTGAATTTGCTTATAACGGAGAAACTTATCATTATTTAATGGCCTATCTGGGTGCAGACACATTGAACAACCAGGAAAACGAAACAGGACTTGCTGTTGCGGTGGATCCGATGGGACCATGGATCAAGTGCGATGCGATTAACCCATTTATTCCTTTTGTACGGGACACCTCTGTAAAGGATTTATTCCAATGGGGCAATGGACAGCCAAGCCTTGTCAGCGTCGACAAAAAAGGAACCGTTTTGCTTTTCTATAGTGTAGGTACGCCTTATGAAACCCGTATTC
>CAZJXH010000046.1:1043-18680 GCA_964549475.1 uncultured Oscillospiraceae bacterium | reverse complement strand
AGCCGGTCATCGGGACCGAAAACGGTGCGGCTTACGGTACCAGAGGCTGTTATGTGACAAATATGGAGGAGCGTAGAATATCCTGTGATGATACACATCATGAGCCCTTCTTTAACAGCATCCGTGAAACCTGTACGTTTTTTGAAAGGCGTCAATGGATAGCCGGATATTTTCTTTGGAGTGGGTTTGACTATCGTGGTGAGCCGTGTCCTATGGCGTGGCCATCGATATCCTCACAGTTTGGAATAATGGATACTTGTGGTTTTCCAAAAGGAGGATATTGGTTTTATAAAGCATGTACTTCATCGGATATAGTCCTGCAGCTTACACCTCATTGGAATCACTCCGTGGGGGAGACGGTACAGGTGACGGCTATCACAAACTGCGATACAGCAGAGCTGTCCCTGAACGGAGGATTGATAGACCGACAGAAGGTGATCGATTATGTCGCACAGTGGGAAATTCCTTTTAAAGCAGGAAAGATCGAAGCAGTTGGTTTTATAGATGGAAATCCTAGAGCTCGTTCCGAGCAAATAACAACCGGCAAGGCCGCTGTAATTCAAATGCTGCCCGACAGATGCATGCTTCACAATGACGGCGAGGATACTGTCCCGGTTAATGTATATACAGTAGACAATCAAGGTGTATTAATCCCCGATGCCTCCTGCCATATTAAATTCACAGTAGAGGGAGACGGCATTATTTTAGGTTGCGGCAACGGAGATCCTACAAGTCATGAAATAGATGCGCTTCCGGAGCGAGATCTGTTTGCAGGATGGTGCCAGGTTCTGGTACGCACCGAGCCCGGAGCAAAGCAGCTGATGCTAAAAGCGACGGCTGATGGGCTGAAAGGGTCGTCTGTTACTTTCAATATATTCTGAAACGGAGGAAATTTTATGCGGTATAAAAAGTATTGCTGTTTCATGATGCTGGGCTTTTCCTTTGTATTTGCTTTTCTTGCCATTATAGAGTCTTTTCGACTCAGAAGCGGATGGAACTCTATATTTGGAGGTTTTTCCACTGTGCTGTTGCTGTTGTTCGCGGCACTTCTTCTGCTTGCAGGTCTGATAATGAGAAAGCCGGCGTTCAACCTTCGAATGCTTGGATATTATCTGTTGCATGGTGGTTTATTGATTTTCATGCTTGGCTGTTTCATCTGGTATTTAAACGGGCAGAGCGTTACCGTTGAGATTCCGATTGATGGGAATAGCACCTATTCACAGGTACAGTCCTCAGACGGTGATTTATTGCAACTGGGATTCTATATCGGAGTTTCAGATTTTACGGCGGAGCAATATTCCTTGGAAGAAGATGGCGTGAGTGGACCAAAATATTATGAGGCGACCTTGATATTAAAGGAAGGTTATAGCGATGAATTACATTATGAAAAGCTGATTGTCAACAAGCCTGTACGTAAAGCCGGATGGAAAATATTACTGATGGGATATGATGATGAAAGCGGAGCGGTGTCACTCCTTCTGAAAAAGGATAACGGTGAATGGCTGTCACTGACCGGCATCTGGTTTACACTGATTGGTGCTTTTCTGATGTGCTTTATTAAGAAAAGAAAGGTGGGTGATACAGAATGAACTCGTTGATTACCATGATTTTTACATATTGCGCGATTGCATTTTATGTTTGTACATTCGTCATACGGATTATTATCGAGCATAGGAATATAAAAAGTGCAGCTGTGTGGATCACCTGGGGGATCGCAGGGACATGCAATCTTGCTGTCGTGATGAACAACTGGGTGATAAATGGTTATGTTCCGCTTGTTAGTATGTATCAGGTGTTGACATTCTTAGCGCTCTTTTTCCTCCCGATATATCTGTATATCAATTGGATCCACAAGAGCGGCTGGATGGCTAAATATTTTGTTTTACTGTCAGCGGTATGCCTGACCGGCGCCGCTTTCATGAATGGCGGTGATATCTGGCATTTTCCACCGGCGCTACAGTCTGTTTGGTTTGTACCTCATGTTTTTGCGTATATGGTAGGCTATATACTTTGTACAGTATCCTTTGTGCTGGTTGTGATAAAAATCGGGCGCAAGATACCGCTTTTCAAGCGTTTCACTTTTGTGAACATAGAAGAATATGATTGCGGAATATATCGTCTTATCTGTACAGCATTTCCGTTTATGACAGCAGGGATGCTTCTCGGTGCCATATGGGCGGATTCCGTTTGGGGAAGCTTTTGGATGTGGGACATCAAAGAGACATGGGCTTTGGTGACCTGGATATTTTATTTGACATATCTGCATTTTGCGAGGATGATGCCTCAGAAAAAGGGCATTCAGACCGTACTTGTCATATTGGGATTTATCGGAATTCTCGTTACGATGTTCGGATTAAATGTTATTACCGGAAACTCAAGTGGAACTTCTCCTCATGTCTATTCGGCGTAAGAATCTATAAATGGAGGTTGGATTGTATGGAAAGACAAACGTTTCTAAAAAACATGAACAAGCGATGGATTGTTTTAGCGTCGGTTTGCATTGTTGTTGTTCTCATCATAACTGTATTACTGTTTGCCATTGGAAAGCTTCCGTTCGGATCGGAAAAATCACGAGAAGCATACAGCTCGCCAAACGACATCGTTCTTTCAAAAGACGGAAAATATGCTTATATTTCGGATGAGACTCTACAGACAGTATATAAGTATTCCTTATCTCAAAATAAAAAGGTAGATCAATTTACAACAGATTCACAGGTCAACGGCGTTTGTCTGTACGAAGAGACCATATGCGTACTGGAGGGCAGTCTTGACGGCAAGGTAACGCTTCTTGACAATAATATGAAAGCGTTGAAAACCATAGAGACAGGTCATACTCCAACCGATATGGTATATAAAGACAATATCGGATATGTTATCAACCGGTTTTCGAGAAATGTATCAGTCATTGATTTAAAGGAAGGCAAAAAAATTACCGATATTGATATTCCCGGCAGAGAGCCAGTCTGCTGTCTACTTGCTGGAAATAAGCTGTTCGTCGGCTGTCATCTTCCGGATGAACCGTCTACAGAAAAGGTTATTTCCTCGAATGTCTGCGTGATCGATACCTCGTTAAATGAGGTCATTGATACCATTTCTCTTGTTAACGGCTCCGGAAGCCTGCGAGGAATGTGTCTGTCTCCGGACGGCACAACGATATACGCTTCACATATCATTGCGCGTTATACCTATCCCACGAGTCAATTAGACCGAGGATGGATTAATACCAATGGAATTTCAATTATTGACGTTTCTTTGAAAGAGCCTGTGACAACCGTGCTGCTTGATGATGTGGAAAAAGGAGCTGCAAATCCATGGGGAATCTCCGTCAACAGTGACGGAAGCCGGCTGTTTGTGGCACTTTCAGGAACGCAAGAGCTTATGACGGTGGATCTGAACGGATTGAAGGAACGCATTGCCAATGTGAAAAACGGCAGTGGACTGGTTGAGAAAACAGAAGATATTGTTGATTATATTCCATTTTTAAATGGCCTGCGAAACCGGTATGAGTTGGGCGGAAATGGAGCACGGGCTTTGGCTCTGAGTGATGATAAAGCTTTTGTATGTCAGTATTTTACGGGGGATGTCGCTGTATATGATATGAATAGCTGCAAAATTGAAACCATATCCTTAACAAAGCAGCCGAAAGCGGATGAAATAAGATACGGCCAGACATTATGGTATGATGCAAATTACTGTTATCAGCAGTGGGAAAGCTGTGCGTCATGTCATCCCGATGCAAGAGCGGATGGGTTTAACTGGGATAATCTTAACGATGGATTAGGCAATCCGAAAAGTGCTAAAAGTATGCTCTATTCACACCGTACACCACCTGTTATGGCAACTGGCATACGCAAAAGTGCTGAAATTGCTGTACGTGCTGGAATGAAATTTATACAGTTCAATACTCTTAACGATGAGGGGATGAGCGCAATAGATTCATATCTGAAATCAATTCAGCCGGAAGCAAGCCCCTATTTGAAACGTGACGGTACATTGACGGAAGCCGCAGTACTAGGGAAGGAACTCTTTAAAAGCGCCGGGTGCGTATCGTGTCATCCCGCTCCGTATTACACTAATTCCGAATTGTATGACATTGGGACGAAAACAGCGGACAATTGGGAGGACACCAAATATAAGGTTCCTACACTGCTCGAGGTATGGCGCACAGCTCCCTATCTGCATGACGGTAGTCTTAACACGGTGGAGGAAGTAGTAAAAAAAAGTGCTCCGGAACTTACCGATGCTGAGATCAAAGATCTCAGTGCATATGTGCTATCTATCGGAGCAGAGGGTGAAAATTACGGTAGTGAACAGGTAATTGCCTCTTCGGACAACGAAACGAAAACCTATATAAATAAACTTGTGCCAGACAGTACAATTTTATCCATCAGTGTGCGGCAGCAAATAGAGAACGCTCCCGATGCCAAAATGATAATGTCGCTGTGTGGTGCCGATGGAAGTGAAGTGAAGAGCTTTAATTATAAGCTTTCTGGGATTTCCTATAACCAGGATTACAAAATAGAACTGAAAAATCCCTTTAAGGTACCAGAAGATCTGGCAGAAGGCTCCTATCTCAGGATATCCTTTGTTAGTCTGAAAGACAATGAAAAGCTGGCAACGGATCTTGTCATACGCAATTAAGAAAGGGGGAGACGTCCGCAATTAAGAAAGGGGGAGACGTCAGTTCGATCCATATGAGGCAGTAAGGAGAAAGTTCTTCGGTGAAACAAAAAATTATACTCAAATAGATATTTACGCACTTGAAACTTCTATGCACAAAAACCTTATCCTGCAGTGAATATCTGGCAATAGTAGCCAAAGATGATTTGAAAATCCAAATGAAGGAAAACCACAAGTCCGTTCTGTGAGGGACAATGACATTCCTTCACGTAATAATAAATATCGAGAAAGGAGTGTCGAGTTGTCTACTCGACTGAACGTAAAATGACTAAAAAAATATTTTCTATATCAATGACTGTAGTAATTGTGTTCTTATTCAGCATTATCGGCTGCTTATATGAAAAGACAGAGGCGGCTCAATCAGTCCGCACACTGGAAAATTCACCGGCGCTTGAGAGCTTGATGGAGCAGTCAACAAGCTTTATCCTTGCACGTCATTATCAGATGGGCGGAAGTCAATATTCCTATACGCAGGCGCTGACGGATGAAAGCGATCATGGGCCAGCGGATATGCCTGGCTGGGTGAGCGATCCTGTATTCATTCCGGGATCGAAAATGATGTTTGTAGAATTGAAGAAAAAAGGGAATAAGGTCCAGGTAAGCGAAACGGTGCTGATCGATTCTCCGGAAGGAGTTGTACGAGATCCCGAGGTATCAACCGATGGCAGCAAATTATTGTTTTCGTGGAAGAAAAGTACACGCGACGAATACCACCTGTATGAGATGAATCTGAACTCCAAGGAGATAACACAGATTACCTTTGGATCAGGTGCAGCGGACATTGAACCAAGATACCTTCCGGACGGCAGGATATTGTTCAATTCTACCCGTTGTGTACAGACGATAGACTGCTGGTATGCCTCCGTTACCAATCTATTCATATGCGAGGCGGATGGAAGCAATATAATCAGACTGACTTACGATCAAGTGTCTCTGACATACCCAACGGTTACAAGTGACGGACGTGTGATCTATACCCGATGGGAATATAACGATAAAACAGCTCTATTTGCACAGGGCATTTTCCAAATGAACCCCGATGGTACAAACCAGACGGAGTTGTACGGCAATCAGAAAAGTTTTATCACTTCTTTGCTTCATACACGTGAAATACCAGGTACGGAAGGAAAATATCTGTCAATCGCATCCGGACATCATACAAAGCAGGCGGGTAAGCTTGTATGCATTGATATATCCGAAGGGCGCAATGACAAGGATGCGATCACATTTATCAATAAAGACAAATACTGTATGTTAATGAATGAAACGGATGAGTACGGTCAGAAAGGGGCGGTATACAAGTACCCATACCCTATAACGAAGAATCTCTTTTTAGTGTCATATGCTTCGAACGGCTGGGATGAAAATTATTACAAAACCCAGTTTGGTATATATCTTATGGACATGAATGGGGAGGGGATAGAGTTAGTGTCATCCGGAGACATCCCGGCAAGCCAGATCGTGCCCATTCAGACCCGCACATTATTCAACCGCGCAAGCATGGTTAATTACGGTACTAATACCGGCACCTATTATGTTGCTGATGTATATCAGGGAGAAGCCATGAAGGGGATAGAGAGAGGTACAGTTAAATACCTCAGAGTGGTCGCACTCAGCTTCAGAGCTTACAGTATCGGTGGCAATGAGGCATTCGGGTCGGGTACAGCATCAATGTACACTCCAATATCGACTGGAAATGGCTCGTGGGATGTAAAAAGGGTGCTTGGCGTCGTCAAGGTTGAAGAAGACGGTTCGGCAATGTTTAAAGTGCCGTCGGAAACGCCGGTGTACTTCCAGCTTATGGATGAGAAGGGAAGTGTCATTCAGACGATGCGAAGCTGGTCGACTTTAATGCCTAGGGAAACCTTTTCCTGCGTAGGTTGTCATGAGGATAAAAATACGACGCCATCCGCTGCAAATACAGTTACATCAGCGATGAAAAAAGGCGTGCAGGAGCTTCAGCCGGATGTGTGGCAGAACGCCGAAACACATGATCCCTATAATGTTGAAGAGGGTTTTAATTATCTAAAAGAGATACAGCCAATCAGCGATAAAAGTTGCATAAAGTGTCATACCGATACGGACGAAGCATATGACGCCATAAATATGACGATACAAACTAAAAAAAAGTATACGGACAATGCTGCTGTGCCTGTCTCTTTAAAAGGCGATTTGCTCACGGGAGACCGAGAAGAAAAGAAATATCCGCTTTCCTATTTAGTATTGACGCAGTCATGGCTGACTTTTAACGAACATTACTACTGGACGGCATATCCGGAAAAGAATACATTAACCACATGGTATGCAGCACAGAGCCGTGTCGAACAATTCAAGCCATATACTTGCGGCTCCTCCAAAAGCAAGCTCATGGATATGCTGAGAAGCGGACACGGCAATCTTGCTGAAAATCAGATCAAAACATTTGCAGCGTGGATTGATCTTGGGGTTCCGGCATTTGGCTCCTATACACAAAACGCTGTCTGGGACAATGATGCTCAACGAAAAGCGGAAGAGGAAACAAATAAGCGGGAATATTACGATATGCTGGATAAATACGCAAAAAAGGCACGAGCAGCAGGCGGCACGCTATTAGGGGAAAGCGTACAGATAACATATCAGAAATCCGATGGTTCATCCTACAAGATAAGCAGTGCTAAAATGGCAATCTTGCAGATACCGACAAAGCTATCCGCCGGTGACAAAGTGACGGTTACATTGCCTAAGGGACAGAAGTACCTGATGTTTACTCTGTCGTCACGCATCGGGGAATCGATGATATATGTACCGGACGGAGTGTTTATATACACAGTGCCCGATCTCAGTAAGGCTTATCCTGAGAGAGTGCAATATTACGAGAACAATACAGTGGTGGCGCGGCTGCCGGATGAGAGCGAGCTTAAAGAGGAACATAATATAGCGAATAACCCATATGATCTTTATGAACAATCAGGCGCGTATCCGCATGTAACCGCCTCCAAAAGCCACAGCGATGAGGATTTCTTTAAAGCACGAAACATCATAGACGGCTTCACTGGAAATCAAGGAAGCGGTGAATATCCATATCAGTCATGGCAACCGGAGGTCGGCGACGGTTCGAATATTAAAATAGATTTCGGACGTATTGTGTCACTTGATAATATGAATATCCGTATCCGTTCGGCGAAAGGAGACACATACATTGTTCACGCGACACTTGAATTCAGCAGCGGTCAGACCTTGGATGTTCCGCTCTCCGATTCTATAGACATGCAAAGAATATCTTTGCCGAACATAGACACATCCTATGTCATTATCAGAGATATTCAATTGGCACAAAAAGGCAGAACGATAGGTATTGCGGAATTGCAATTCTATAGTGTGGAAAAATAGTAAATTGACGCAAATGCGTCTTATAAGTAGAGGAGGAATACATATGAAACGAGTAATTACAGTAATTATTTCAATGATTGTTGCGACTATGCTGACATGTTCCGTAGTTGCGGAGGAAGGAAAATGGGTAGGGGTATTGCGAATTATCGATGATCAGCTGGAGGAACTGGTACCCACCGCAAAATATAACAGCGACGGAGTTCAGTTCGTTCCTCCCGCGGTCAAATTAGAGCATGCAATGGGAGGGCTGCTGTACAATAAACCGGTGTCAACTGACAGTATTTCACTAGAGATACGTGTAGACAATCTGGAGCCAAAGGATGATTTGAAGGCTAAATGGATTGGTATCGGTATAGTGGATAAACCGGTCCTTAATCCGTCTTCGCCCGATCAAGGGAACGGCCTTTTTATGCTGCTTTTCATCAATGCAAGCGGAGTGGTCAATGCAAATGCATATCTCTATCTTGAAAATAATGAATCCGGGTTACCGCAGACCGTTACGGTCAATGCAAATGTATATGATGGCGGTATTATTAAGGTGGAGTTAAAAAAAAGCATGGATGGGTATTCCTTGAAAGTCAATGACAAGGAATTTCAATATGCTTTTACCGAGCTGAAAT
The DNA here is from genome assembly GCA_964549475.1 of uncultured Oscillospiraceae bacterium. Taxonomy (GTDB): domain Bacteria; phylum Bacillota; class Clostridia; order Saccharofermentanales; family UBA5734; genus JBBQKF01. The sequence goes on along the minus strand of CAZJXH010000046.1, from coordinate 10,011 downwards.
CGGCGTTCCCGGACGGGATGGCGAATGTAACTGTTGCTGCTTACAGTCATACAGCATACAGCAAATCGGATTTTACAATCGTTGGCTTCAACGATAAAAATCCCAGTACTGGCGGAAAAATCACCTATACGAAAAGCTCTGGCGATAAAAGCTCCCTAGCAGCAGAACAGTCAAATTCCAATACGCTTTCTTCCACCGGCGGAGAGCACAAGGATAATAACTTCACAATTATTTTGTCCGTAATACTATCGGTGATCGTAATTGCTCTTGCAGTATTCATAGTTATGACCATAAAATTTAAAAAAAAGCAAAGCTTAAGTAATGACAAAAAATCACAATAATAACAGTATTGGAGGTTGTTGCATGAAACGTTTTTTTGCACTGGTCCTAGTTCTATCATTGATTCTGAGCACATTCCCGAATCCAACCAGCGTGTCGGCATTAGGAGAAGAGTTCGCACCTTTACCGGATAACGGCAAATGGATTGACTCCGCTTATTATGAGACAGATGGGGTTCATTTTATCGATAACAGCGCAATGCCTGATATAGCATACGATAAAGCGCTGCCGATGACATCCACTGAATTTTCGATGCGCATAGACCGTGCGTCGACCGACTGGCTGTCTGTCAGTTTTATGGATGCGCCTGTGTTCAATCCGGGAAATCCTGCTGCAGCATCCGGGTTGATCTCTTTGATGTTTATCGGAACAGATGGCAGTCTTTCCGTCAATTCGTACCTGTATAAAAATGGGCAGCAATCTTTGGCCGGCCAAATTGTGATATCCAATGCCGGAATTGTATCGGGAAGCATCATCACCGTAGGGATGCGAAAATTGGGCGAAGGGTTTAAGCTCAGTGTAAACGGGGTAGACCTTGAATATGACGGGCATGACCTGACCAACATCTTTACTAATAATAAAGGATATGTCGTTATCGGGAAGAACAACAGCGAAGCTTATAGCGGAACACATGTTACCGTTACCTCTCTTAATGCGACGAGTATGCCAGACATCAAAGAGCTCCCGGGAAACGGTTCCTGGACGGGAGCTGCAAATTATACAAAAAATGGCATTCAGTGCGTCAGTACGGCATCTCTTAATGCGATTGCCTATAATAAGGCAGCCTCTATGAACTATTTCACCATGGATATAAGTATAGATAAGCTTCCTACGGATTGGCTGGCTGTCAGTTTTATGGATGCCCCGGTGTTCAATCCAGGAAATCCTGCTGCGGCATCCGGATTGATTTCTTTGATATTTATCGGAGCAGATGGCAGTCTTACTGTCAATTCGTACCTATATAAGGACGGACAACAAGCCTATGCCGGGCAGATCCTGATACCCAACGCTGGATTTGGTGCAAGCGATACGATTACTATTGGAATGAGAAGATATGGTAACGGATATAAATTCAGTGTCAACGGGGTGGATCTGGGATATCAGGGTATTGAGCTGGCAGCAGTTTATACAAACGGTCTCGCCTATCCCGTCTTCGGATACTGTGATTCTACCGGAACGGCGCTGCCAAGATTCACACTGACCAAGGTAAACAAAGCCTCGCAACCGCAGCTTGATACACTGCCGGTGAACGGCGGCTGGATAGGGTATGCACAAAATTCTCATGATGGAGTGCAATATGTCAATGCTGATGGCCCAGGAGCTATCGCTTATAATAAAGCACTCTCAATGAATTATTTCACAATGGAAGTAAAACTAGATAAACTTCCATCAAATTGGCTGGCGGTCAGTTTTATGGATGCGCCTGTTTTCAATCCAGGGAATCCTGCTGCGGCATCGGGGCTTATCTCTTTGATATTCATCTGAACAGACGGTAGTCTTACCGTAAATTCATATTTATATAAGGACGGACAGGAAGCGTTCGTCGGGCAGATACTGATACCAGATGCCGCCGTTTCGTTGGGCGATATACTAAGGGTCGGTATGCGCCGCTTCGGTTCCGGGTTTGTATTGAGCGTAAATGGAAAGGATACCTCCTATAACGGAGTGGATCTTGCGGGGTTATACACAAATAATGAAGCATATGCGGTTATTGGTATAGATACCGCTGCAGGGGAAGATACATCTTGGTTTACTGTGCCCTATATCATGGAGGAAAGCACGGCGGTTGCATATATTCCCGGTGTTGATCCCGGAGATGAGCCGGAAAATCCTGAATCCTGTCCCGGAAATGGAGTATGGATGGGGAGCGGAGCTAAAGTGATGGATGCCGGCGTACAATTACTGAATTCGGATATCGGTATCGGCTCATTAGTCTATAGCAAGCCGGTGACAACGGCCGATACTTCTGTTCGGCTTCGACTTGACTGGGTACCGGGCACCGGCGATTGGCTTGCGGTCAGCTTTATGGACAATGCTGTTTTTAACGCAGGAAATCCGAGCGCTGCCTCAGGAATTATTGCCACACTGGCAGTAAATGAAAAGGGTGCCTTGACCGTAACGGCTTATTGCTATAAAAACAGTACCGAAACAGTAGTGGGTCAGATTAACATAGGTCAGGCTGATATCAAAGAAAACAGTGCTGTAGCAATACGTTTACGCTTCGAAGGAGATAATTATATTTTTTCCGTTAACGGATTGGATATGATAGCGGATTTGTCTGCTTTGAAAGAGATATATAAGAACCAAAAAGCGTATATAGCAGTCGGAGAAAATGCCAGCAGCGAGCTTTTATCTTCGCGTTTTACAATACGTCATCTGACTGGATTGCATCCCGATCCGGGACCGGAGGCAGGTGCCGATCCAGGAATCGAGCCTTCCAATCCGGAGCCTTGCCCCGGGAACGGGACATGGAAGGGAAGCACCTTCGAGAGCGTTCAGAATGGTATTCAGCTTATTAAAAACGCAGACGGAATTTCATCTATTGTTTATAATAAACCCCTCTCAATTGCTGATAATTCGATTCGTATAAAACTTGACAAACTTCCAGGGGCGGGAGAATGGACAGCGGTCAGCTATATGACCAAGGCCGTGTTCAACGCAGGGGATCCATCGGCGGCATCTGGGATCATCGTTTTATTAAAGGTCAATGAAAACGGCGGACTGACAGCCACGGCCTATGTGTATAAGAATGGACAGGAAGTATCAGGAGGTCAACTGATACTGCCTTTTGCAGGGCTGAAAGATGGCAGTACGGTGAAAATTGATCTGCAAATAACAAATGACAGCGCTTCATTGATCGTCAACGGGCAGATGCTTTCTCTTGATATTCAGCTTGTTAAAGATATCTATGCAAACGGTTGGGCGTTTCCCGGGGTGGGCGCAAGCTGCCTTACGGACAACAAAGATGCCATATTCACAATTCGTCATATGACCGGGTTGTATTCCGAAAACTGGCAGACAGGCGATGAGGATCCTGTAATTGATAGGGGCTTTTCCTCTTTGCCTTCCAATGGATTCTGGGTTGGTTCCTTGAAAACGGATAACAACGGAGTACATTATATCAACGGTTTAGCGGGAATGGATGCATTGATATACGATCAAGCGGTTGCAATGGATTTTGCAGCAGTGGAAATACGAATAGATCAGGACCCCTCTAAAACAGAATGGTTTTGTGTGAACTTTATGGACAAAGCTGTATTCAATCCGGGGAATCCGTCCTTGGCTTCCGGCCTCTTTTCATTGTTCTCCGTTGGAAAAGACGGCTCTCTGACAGTAAATAGTTTTCTATATAGCAGCGGCAAAGAAACCTTTATTGGAAAACTCGTATTGGCAGATGCAAACATAAAAGCTGGCAGTCGTATTACAGTAGCTCTCAGAAAGACACAAAACGGATATGCTCTGTTTATTAACGGGAATCGGTGTGATGCTGATTTAAAACAGCTTAAAAACATTTTTAAAACAGGGAAAGGCTATATTATTACCGGTCTAAACAGCAAGGTGGCTATAAGCGATTCGCGATTTACGATAACGAACTTCAACGGCGTGGTTCCGAGAGGGAAAAAGGGTATTGTCTCTAGCAATATTGATTTAAAAGAAGTTGTGGAAACCGAGATGATCTCACCGCCGGAAGATGGAGAATGGGTCGGACTTGTAAAATATTCAGATGAAGGTGCAGGATATATAAATTCCCGCGGAGGCATGGACGGTATCATATATAATAAACCTCTTTCAATGACACATACAACCTTGAATATAAAAATTGGGAAAATACCGGAAGAAAATGAATGGTACTGCGTCAATTTTATGGAAATGCCGGTGTTCAATCCAGGAGACCCTTCTGCAGCGTCTGGTATCGTAACCCTTCTGTACTTTGATAAAAACGGAGGTATTACAGCAAACACGTTCGTATATAAAAATGGCAAAGAAACCTTTGCCGGACAGCTTGTGCTGATGGATGCCGGAATCAAATCAGGTGATACAATAGCTTTCACGATCAAAGGGACTACTGACGGCTATGCATTGTTTATTAACGGGGAAAGGATCCCTGCGGAGCTTTCCGATTTGAATGCCGTTTTTGTTGATCAGAAAGGTTATCCGGTCATTGGAGCTTTTACAAACATAGGTTATTCTCATGAGCGGTTTATAATCACAAATTTAAATGGCATAAAGCCTGTCTCTCTTAAAAACGATGAGGATTCGTCATTATCTTCATCTTCATCTTCGTCTTCGGAAAACAGCAGTGATACTTCAGACAACGGGGAGGAAAACAGCTCGCAAAGTCTTCTGCTCATCATATTGGCGGTTATTGCAGGTGTTATCATTCTCGGCGGAACGGCAGGCATTTTGATACGAAAAAAAAGAACCATTAAATAACAAGATATGTAATATGGTGATAGTATTTTGGAGAATTTATTTTGAAAAGTCTAATTTACTATCACTTCATATTACAAATATACGTCACGAAGAAACATTGAAAGTGATACGAAGCAAGAGTAACCTTAACGCAGATCTTCTGAACAAGCGCTATAGTGAAACTAAGGGAATAGTGGAAACGGATAGACACCATATAGTGATGCTGGCAGAAGAATTAGACAGCAGCAAACAAAAAATCGAGGAACTGACACGCCAATATGGGACGCTGACTTCTTGGGCGGATATGTATGATGAATGTGAACGGGAAGCCCGAAAAATGATCGTAAATCAAATCATGAAAAAGGGTAAAGTGTAACTTTCGATTATTCCTCAAAGACGATAAGTTGCGTTTTTGATATCAAACCTATTTCTATAGTTATCTTCGCACAAAATTCTTGTTTTAGACTCACCAAGTACATTCTCGCTAATATTTTTATCAAGATAATTCTGTTTCAATAAGGCCGATGCCTCTGCGCGGGAAGACTACTCCCAAGGTCTAAAAGTGAATTTTATCTCTCTTTACAATCCCGGTTGATAAATAAAAACACTATTTATGTCTCGCCTATATTGAGACTTACGTCGAAGACTTTATTTTCTGATATACTAAAATCGTTTATCCTGTCAAGAAGATATTTTACGGCAGTTTTTGCTATCTGCTGTTTATCCGTAGAAACAGATGTAAGGTGAATACCGAAATGCCGTTCAGCGTTTATGTCGTCGTGCCCAATCACCCTTATTCCGCTCATGTTGTGCTTTTTAAGCTGATGCAGTATTTCAAAAGATATAATATCGTTAATGCATATTATTCCGTCTACCTTATCTTTTATAGTATCATCAATTATTTTTTCTATTGAATCGTATATGTTCTTGATTCTCTTTGAAGAATCAGAGTAACCTCGTTCCTCCATTGCTTTGATAAAGCCTTTCTGTCTGTCTTTGACTGAAGTAATGTCGGCATTGTCGCTTGCGTAAATAAGATTGCGGCAGCCACAGTCAAGAAGGAACTTGGTGGCTATATAGCCACCTTTTTTATCGTCTGAATATACATTGTCCACACATTTTATTTTTGATCTTCTTCCGAGGACAACGACGGGGAAGTGATTTTTTTCGATTACTGTATAGTCTTCAGGGTTATCTGAAATTTCGATAAATGAAATAAGTCCATCAACACCGCGCGTGATTATTTCCGTGAGTACATCGTTAGTGACTTTAGAACTCTTTTGAGTAAAAATGAGCATGTGGTAGCCATGTTCCGATAAAATATTGTTAATATAATCGGACATTATGGAAAAGTATGGATTAAGGAGATCGTCCTGCAGAATCCCGATAAGATTGCTTTTACCATCGCGGAGACCGCTTGCAACCGAGTCGGGAACATATCCCATTGTCAGTGCAGCATCTTTAACACGCTCTTTTGTTTTTTGCGAAATATCGTTTTTGTTTTTCAGAGCATGAGAAACAGTACTTATTGATAAACCCGTCGCCTTGGCGATATCTTTTAATGTGCAACGCATAATAGCTTAACAACCTCAAAAATATTCATTGTTCTATTTTGTTTTTGTTAGTTAAATATTAATTTTAACATTGAATAATGTTCTTGTCAAGCGAAGGTCGGTTGAAAAATAATTTGAAATATAATTAAAAAGGGTATTGACATTACAACGTTCTAGTAATATAGTAATTTTAAATCTACAACGTTGTAGTAATAGATTATACATGTAAATTTAAAAAAGGGAGAAAGTTGATTATGTATAAAAAAGTAAAAATAATTTCGTCGCTATTGTCGTTTTTACTGATGTTTTCTGTATTTTCGGCTTGCAAGGAAAAAAACACATCTGAAAAGACAGTAATCACTTTTTGGATATACGGCAACGAAGAAGAGGTACAGGTATTTTCCAGACTCGTTGAGAACTTTAATAAATCACATGCTGATCTTTCTGTAAAAATGGAACAGAAACCTGATGATGGGTATGTTAGCTTGATGGAACAGGTATTCTCGGGTACGAGAGGCCCCGATGTGTTTTATGTGGCAGACGGACAGGCAAAAAAATGGATAACTCTTGGCTTCCTTTCGCCGATAGATGATTATGTAAAAAATAGCAGTATAATTGATACAACTGATATTTGGCCTTCGGCACTCAAAAGATATACTTTTGACCCTCAAACGACTCTTTCGACAGGTGAAAATGCTTATCTATATGCGTTACCGAAAGACATAGGGCCTACGGTTCTATATTATAATAAAGAATTTTTTACTGATGTCGGAGTAAATACAGTAAGCGTTGACGAAAGTCAGATAGATGATTACAATACAAAAAATAGTTCAAAATAGAAAAAACGTGGTTACGATCCTGAAACAAAAATTTTCAATAATAAAATTGCAATGACATGGGAAGAAACGGTTGAATTGTCCAAGCTTCTTACAAAATCATATAATGCCAAATCTCCTAGTGATTACGGCTATTTTACTGAATGGTGGTTTAATTACGGCTGGTCAGTGGGCGGGGACTGTATACAGTGGATTAAAGATGAGTCTGCAGCAGGAGGGCATTGGGAATTTTCACTTGGAGATTCGGAGCACAGGATCGGAACAGATGGAAAACCTATGCCCTCTATGCTTGATGCTTTTACAGAATTTGTTCGACTTTCCATGCCTAAAAACATTGATGTAGATGGAAATGGCCATTACGGATACGCTATAGCGCCTTCACCGAATACTGTTAATTCTTTTGGGAAACAGGCGTATTTTACTTCGGGCAAGGTTTCTATGATGGTGGATGGCAGATGGGCAGTGCTTAATTATAGAAAAAATATGAAATATGATTGGGACTGCGCACCTCTTCCAAAAGCTTCAAATGGAACAGAAGCTGGACACAGCGGCTCAATAGGATTTGGAATATGGTCAAAATCGAAAATAAAAGATAAAGCATTTAAACTCATAGAATATCTCGCGGGTCCTGAAGGGCAGACGGCACAAGCGGAAACGGGTTACTGTATTCCGAATCAGATGTCAATAAGCAAAACGGAAGTTTTTCTTCAATCTGACAAGAAACCGAGCAACAGCGAGGTGTTTGTAAAAGCGGCAGCATATGAAGAAGCAGGGGACTGGACTTATCTTCCGGACTCACTTTGGATTGATCAGTGGTCTACTGTCCTTAACAACGAAGTAAGAAATGGGAAGAAAACGCTTACACAGTTTTTCAGCGAAGTGACCGACAGGACAGATTCTTATCTATTGAGGTATACAAAAAATGAAAAGTAAAAAGAGTCTAAATTTTCGGGAAAGAGATTTAGGGTTTATCCTTGCATTTATTCCTGTTTTAGGCTGCCTGCTTTTCATTCTTGTGCCTATGATATGTTCTGTATTCATGAGTTTTATGAATATCAAAGGTTATTCACTTGATGGATCTTCTTTTTCCGGACTATCAAATTTCAGATTTGTTATTACAGATGAAAGATTCTATAAGGCTTTACTGAATACTTTTTATGCTCTTATCGCTCTGCCTATAGGCATGGTGATTTCTTTGCTGCTTGCAACATTGATGAGAAAAATAGTACATTTAAAGAATTTTTTCAACAGCGTTTTGTTTCTTCCTTATGTCTGTTCCATCGTGGCTGTTTCGGCAATGTGGAAATGGGTATTCGAAGATAATTACGGAATAATCAACAGTCTGTTTCAACAAATTGGCCTTCACAAAATAGGATTCCTGTCAGATTCGCTTTATTTTATGCCGACTATGATTTTCATGAATATATGGAGCGGTTGCGGTTTTAATATAATTCTTTTTACTGCTGCTTTGTGTAATATAGACAGATCATATTATGAGGCAGCGGAAATTGATGGAGCTGGAACGTTTTCTGAATTTTTCAAGATAACACTGCCTATGATTTCTCCTACAACATTTTTCATACTTGTTCTCGGTCTTATAGGAGGACTCCAAGATTTTACTCGCTTCCAGATAATGGGAGGAGACAGTGGAGGTCCCGGAGAATCAGGCCTTACGGTGGTGTTATATTTATGGCAGATGGGTATGAAATATGTCACTTCTTACGGCATGGGCTATGCATCAGCTGTCGCGTTGATATTAGCATTGATAAGAGGTGCAATTACTGTGCTGAATTTTAAATTACAGAAACATTGGGTGCATTATGATAA
>CAZJXH010000046.1:0-1033 GCA_964549475.1 uncultured Oscillospiraceae bacterium | reverse complement strand
AGGATTTTACTCGCTCCCGGTAAATGGGAGGAGACGGTGGGGTTCCGGGGGAATCAGGCTTTACGGTGGTTTTTATTTAATGGAAGTTGGGTAGAAAATTTGTAACTCCTTCCGCAATGGCTTATGAACAGCTGTTCGGGTGGATTTTAGATTTAAAAAAATTGCAATTACTGTGCTGAATTTTAAATTACAGAAACATTGGGTGCATTATGATAAATAAATATAAAAAGAAAATCGATATTTCTCCTATTGCAGATTATGCCATACTTCTGTTTTTTTCACTACTGGTACTGGTACCATTTTATATTATTTTTATAACTTCACTAAAAACCAATTCCGAATCACTTAGTCTTCCTTTCACATGGTGGCCTAATCAAGGATTCTCATTAGAGGGATATCGGACGGTTCTTTTTAATGACGTCTCGGGAGTCGGTAACGGCAGTTCAGTGTTAAGAGGATTTATCAATACGCTGATAATCGTAATTCCTACAAGCATTGTCGGGCTTATCTCTTCAGCGGTTTCAGCTTATGCTTTTGCAAAAATGAATTTTCCATGTAAAAAACTGTTGTTTTCTTCATTACTTTTCACGATGATGCTCCCTGGAGTCGTTACCCTTACGCCATCCTATCTCATATATAATTTAATACGCTGGGTTGACACACCGCTCCCGCTGATGATTCCCGGCATGTTTGGCTCTGCAGGTGTTGTATTTTTTCTTAGGCAATTTTATATGGGCCTTCCGAATGAATTGATCGAAAGTGCTAAACTTGATGGCTGCAGCACAATGAAAATAATTTTCATGATAATCATTCCACTGTCTAAAATGGCTCTGATGGCGCAGTTCGTGTTGATGTTCACAAACGGGTATAATGATTATTTTGGACCATTGCTGTATCTACAGTCACCGGGGAAATATACTTTGCAGATAGCTTTAAAATTCTGTATGTCTACATATATGCTTGATTGGCAGAAAATCATGGCGGGGAGTGTATTGGCTTTGGTGCCTACGCTTATGCTTTATATGTTTGCCAA
>CAZJXH010000045.1:0-18889 GCA_964549475.1 uncultured Oscillospiraceae bacterium | reverse complement strand
AATTCGCATTCTTTCATTATTTCGCGGGGTTTGTACCATTTCTCGATATCATAAATCACATCGGATCCATAAATCAGAACAAACTGGTCGGTATCAGGCGCTTTCGATTTCAGTTCCAGAACGGTATCCAGGGTGTAGGATTTCCCTTTCCGAAACAATTCCATATCGTTTAGGATAACCGGCACGGAAAATTCAGTCCCGTCCAGGGCGATCCTTGTCATTTCATAACGATAAGTAGCCATGCTGATCTGCTCCAGGGACTTATGCGGCGGATAGGCATTGGGAATCACAAGGATCTGGTCGAGATATCCGCTGTCGGCGGCTGCTTTAATGATTGCCAGATGACCGATGTGGATAGGATCGAATGTTCCGCCAAAAATCCCGGTTCTCATGTTGTTTTCCCGATATCGTGACGATAATGCATGTTTTTGAAATGTATTTTTTCAACATTTTGATACGCAAGAAAGATTGCATCGTCTAAATTGGCGCTGATGGCCGTTACGCCAAGCACTCTTCCTCCATTTGTCTGAATTGATTTTTTGTTATCGGCGGAAAATTTCGTTCCGGCATGAAAAACAAGACAATCCGTCTGTTCCAGTCCTTCGATATCAAATCCGGTTGTATATTTACCAGGATAACCTCCTGATGCAATGACAACACAACATGAAGCTTCCTTCTTCCATTTCATTGCGATCTGATCCAGTTTCTGATCGATCGTCGCTTCAAGAATATCGATCAGATCGGTTTCTAAAAGTGGCAGGATGGCCTGTGTCTCCGGATCTCCGAACCGGGCATTGTATTCAATGACTTTTGGTCCGTTCGATGTCAGCATCAGTCCAAAATAGATCACCCCTGAAAAGAGTCTTCCCTCTTGTTCCATTGCGTTGATTGTCGGAATGAAAATGGTGTTCATTAATTGATCGGAATATTCTGCGGATAGAATCTCACCGGGGCAGACAGCGCCCATCCCCCCCGTGTTCAGCCCCATATCGCCATCCAGCGCTTTTTTGTGGTCCCTTGAATTCATCATCGGGATAACTGTTTTTCCATCGGTGAATGCCAGTACAGTCAATTCCCTGCCCGTCAGGAACTCTTCAATGACAACGGTTCTTCCGGCCTGGCCGAACGCTCCGTCGCTCATCATCCGGCGAACAGCGTTCCTGGCCTCTTCTTTTGTCTCGGCGATGATAACCCCTTTCCCGAGTGCAAGGCCATCGGCTTTGATGACAATGGGGACCGGTTTGGATTCGATATAGGACAAGGCCTGGTCCATATCCGAAAACACTTGGTATTCAGCAGTCGGGATATGATATTTCTTCATCAGGTTTTTTGAGAAAGCTTTGCTTGCTTCAATAATAGCAGCTTCTTTGGATGGTCCGAACGCTCTGATTCCGACTTCTTGCATCCGATTGACCATGCCAAGCGCCAGAGGGTCATCCGGCGCAACGAACACAAGATCGATTTTTTCGCTTTTTGCAAATGCCGCCATGCCATCCAGATCCGTCGCTTGAATCGGCACACATTGGGCAATGGATGCGATGCCGGCATTGCCGGGTGCGCAGTATAAAGTCGGATTCCGTTTGCTTTGGGAAAGTTTCCATACGATTGCATGTTCTCTTCCGCCGCCGCCTACAACTAGTATTCTCATTGTACCTCCTGAAAACGAATCATTTCTTTGATTTGAAAGATGTTCGCTTATTTAGTGTTTAAAATGCCTCATTCCTGTCATAACCATCGGAATACCGTATTGGTTGCACATCGCGATGGAATCTTCGTCATGGATGGAGCCGCCTGGCTGGATGATGGCTTTGATGCCGGCTTTGATAGCGGCCTCTGCGGTGTCGGAGAAAGGGAAAAAAGCGTCGGATGCCAGAATGGCGCCTTCGCATTGATCTTTTGCATTCCGGATAGCGATTTCTGCCGATGTGATTCGATTGGGCTGACCGGGGCCGATTCCGATTGTCTGTTTATTTTTAATCAGAACAATCGCATTGGATTTGACGTGTTTCACCACTTTCATGCCAAAAACCAGATCCTCGATCTGTTCTTTCCCGGGTTGTGCTGTCGTGGCCACTTTCCATGCATCCGGTTCAAAAATATCCACGTCGCGGTCTTGTACTAGAATTCCACCAATTACTTTTTTGATTTCCTTTTCCGTTTTAGAAGGCTTAAGACAGATTTCCGGCAGGACCATGATTCTTAAATTTTTCTTTTTCGTCAGTATTTCAAGCGCTTCTTTTGAATAGGAAGGGGCAATAAGAACTTCAAGAAATATTTTCGCCATTTCCAAGGCAGTTTCTGCTTCAATTTCGCGGTTTGCAGCAACAATTCCTCCGTAAATAGAAACCGGATCTGTTTCATAAGCCTTTGTCCACGCTTTAAATATTGTTTCATCGGATCCAATCCCGCAAGGATTCGCGTGTTTTACCGCGACAACTGTCGGTTCATCGAATTCCTTGATAATCGATATGCAGGCATCCGTGTCAGCGATGTTATTGTAGGAGAGTTCTTTCCCGTTGATCTGTTCCGCTGTGGTCAGTCCTCCTTGGGCAGGCAGGGCATTTTTGTAAAATGCCGCTTTTTGGTGCGGATTCTCGCCATAACGCATTTCTGCGATTTTTTCATAGGTGAAGGTCAGCTTTTCGGGAAGCTCTTCCTGCTTGGACTGGCTGTAAAAATAATTTGCAATCAAGGTGTCATAGGCCGCTGTGTGTTCGAATACTTTTTTTGCAAGGTTGAATCGTGTCTGTGGCATTGTTTTCCCAAATTCTTTTATTTCATTGATGATCAGGGAATAATCCGACGGATCGGTGACAACAGTCACATCATGATGGTTCTTCGCAGCGGCGCGGAGCATGCTGGGTCCGCCGATGTCGATATTCTCAATGCAGGTTTCAAATGACACATTGGGTTTCATCACGGTTTCTTTGAATGGATACAGATTGATGATGATATAGTCGATTGGCTGGATTCCCAATTCCTTGATTTTTGCCATATGGTCCGGATTGTCCCGTATTGCTAAAATTCCGCCGTGGATCTTGGGATGGAGTGTTTTTACTCTTCCGTCCAGGCATTCTGGAAAGCCGGTGACCTCCGATGCCTCCATGACTGGGATTCCCTCTTTTGCCAGCAGTTTTGCGGTTCCTCCCGTCGATATCAAATCGATTCCAAGATCGACCAGATTTCTTGCCAGATCTACAATTCCTGTTTTGTCTGAAACACTGATAATTGCACGTGCCATATGATCCTCCTAAAAAATATTGTTTTTCGCTTCTTGCATTTCTTTGCCATTCCCATTTTCTGTCTGATCATTTTAATAAGTATATTTTTATAGGCAAATTATGATGGGATGCTGTTTCGTTTTTTAATCGCAGGCGATGGGGGGATGATTATTGTTCTTCTTCCTTCGATCCTGACCGCACCGTCCGCAATCAGTTGAATGGCCTTGGGCAAAATGGTCTGCTCCGCTTCTTTCATCACCCGCTGCTGCAGTTCTTCCGGCGTGTCATCATCCTTGACGATGACTGCTTTTTGCAGGATGATCGGTCCCTGGTCATATTCCTCGTCAACAAAATGAACCGTTGCGCCGGTGATTTTAACCCCTGTCTCAATTGCCGCGATATGAGGTTTCAGTCCGTACATTCCTTTCCCGCAGAATGACGGGATGAGAGCGGGATGCACATTGATAATCCTGTTTTTATATTCGCGAATAAAATCCGGTCCCAGAAAAGAAAGAAATCCAGCCAGCACAATCAGATCAATCGATGATCCTTTAAGTTCATTCAGAAGAGCCCGGTCATAATCCTTTTGTTCCAAATAGGATTTCCGTGCAACCACCGATACCGGAACCGCGGCATTCAACGCCCGCTGTTCGGCAAATGTGCCTTCCTTTGATGCGATGACACGGGCGATCTCCACATTGTCCGTCTTTTTACATTTGATCCAATCGATAATCGCCTGCAGGTTGGTTCCTCCTCCTGAGACGAAAACGGCAATCCTCATGATTCATTCCCTCCGATAATATCTATTAGAAACCTGATTCTTTCAATTTTTCCTGCAAGGATTCATTTTTATCTTCCACCGCGCGAGCCATTTGTTTTTTATAAGCAATCAATTGTTCCTGCATCTTTTTATCTTGAAGAGCCAGGATTTGTATTGCAAGCAACGCGGCGTTTTCGGCACCGTCAATGGCAACCGTGGCGACTGGAATTCCTTTTGGCATCTGAACAATCGCATACAGCGCGTCGATCCCTTTCAACGCTCCGGCGGAAATCGGAACCCCGATAACCGGAATGGTCGTAAAGGAAGCCAGGACACCCGGAAGGTGCGCTGCAAGCCCTGCTGCTGCGATGATGACACGGACGCCATCCTGATAGGCGGTTTTTGCCAATTGTGCCGCATTTTCCGGAGTACGGTGCGCGGAGCAGACCACCGCCCGATAAGATGCATGAAAACGGGCCAATGTTTTAAAAGCATCCTGCATGATGCTGAAATCCGAATCGCTTCCCATCACAACCAAAACTTCTGGTTTATTCTCCATCTGTTTTTCCTCCACACTTTAGTATATTAAAATAGTACCAATTCTTGATCCAATCGTCAATTCATTCAGGCATTTTTTATGATTGTCTGTTCCTCAAAGGATGCCGCAACCGCCTGTCCTGGTTCAAGGACCAGGAACCGGTCGCTTTGCCAGTTGCCTTGAATCCAGTCTTTCATCAGGTTCAGACTGCCGTCAAGCTTCTGATATTCCCAATTCAAATATTTCGCAGCATTTTCAGAAAGGCGGACATATTCTTTTTCGTCAATGATTCCCTGGCTGATATAAGAAATGGTATTGTATTTCAAAAGCCATTGTTTCTCGGTATCGATCAGATATTGAGCGGTGTCCTCATCGTATTTTTCAACATATTCTTCATATTTTTTTTCATAAAATTCTTTATTCGGTATATTGGAGGTGTCAATCCATCCGGTATTGTACCAGTAGGTGCCTGGAAACCGGTCGAAATAATACCGGTAACGCTCTTTGGATCCCAGAAAAAAGGTCATGCAGTCATGTCCCCTCATGAAAACCAGTGTTGCGGATTCTGAAGTGATCCCGACGATTCCGTTGCTGCATAAGCCGTATCCGATCAGAATAACCGAATAGGCTGTCTCCAGTTCATTGATTTTATTCTGCAGCTGCTGCTGCAATTTTTTCGGCTCGTCATGAAGTCCTTGATTTAGAAAAACAACATCATAATAAAATGGAGAGAGGGACGCTAAATAACTGATTTCTCGCCATAATACCTTACATGCGATGATACATCTTTTCTCCAATGGCAACTCTCCTGAATTTTTCCTCAATAGCAGCTGATGTCAGCCTTATTTTTCGTTTTTCATTCCAGACAGATAGGCATTGATGAATCCATCCAGATCTCCGTCCATCACATCTTGAATGCTGACCATCTCATATCCGGTCCGATGGTCTTTCACCATGGTGTAGGGGCAGAAAACATAGGATCGGATCTGGCTTCCCCATGCAATGTCCATCTGGTTTCCTTTTAAATCATCAATTTTGTCCATATGCGCTGCCCGAGCCAGTGCAAAGAGCTTTGACCGCAGCATGTTCATGGCGGTTTCGCGGTTCTGGATCTGGGATCGTTCGGTCTGGCAGGATACGACCACACCGGTTGGAAGGTGGGTGAAACGAATGGCGGATTCTGTTTTATTGACATGCTGCCCGCCGGCTCCGGAGGAACGATAGGTGTCTACCCGCAGATCTTCCGGCCGTATATCTATTTTAATCGAATCATCGATTTCGGGGATTACTTCAAGTGATGCAAAGGAGGTATGCCTTCTTCCTGATGCATCGAATGGCGAGATTCGAACCAGACGGTGAACCCCCATTTCAGAACGCATATACCCGTAAGCATTCTCTCCTGTGATGGAAAAGGAACAGCTCTTGATTCCGGCTTCGTCTCCATCCAGCATATCCAGTAATTTTAGCTCATAATCATGCTTTTCCGCCCATCTTGAGTACATGCGGTAAAGCATTTCGGCCCAGTCCTGGGCTTCGGTTCCGCCTGCGCCGGCATGGAGGGTCAAAATAGCGTTGTAGGCGTCATATTCTCCGGTGAAAAGAGTTTCCAAACGCAGTTTCTCATAATCTTTTTTTAGTTTGTCCAGACCATCCGATACTTCTTTAACGATAGACGCATCCTCTTCTTCTTCTCCTAACAGGCAAAGAACAATAAGGTCCTCCCGCTCTTTTTCTAAAGCGATCACGTCATCCACTTTCTTCTGAAGATGTTTCACTTTTGTCTGCGTTTTTTGGGCTTCTTCCACATTATCCCAGAAACCGGGTTCCTGCGCACGATTCTCGAGTTCCGATATCTCATCTTTCAGATGGTCGATATGCAATGCATCGTTCAGCAAGGCGATTTTCCCTTGCAAGGATTCGGTTTCCAATCGCAATTGATCAAACTCAATCATTTACTTTCTCCTTGAAACAAAAGCAACCATTTTCTCCATTGCTTTTGTAATATTCTCAATGGAAGCCGCATAACTGATTCGGACAAAACCCTCCCCGGAAGCACCAAAAGCACTGCCCGGAACAATAGCCACTTTTTCCTCCATCAGCAGCTGTTCGCAAAATTCCGCGGAGGTCAGCCCGGTGGAGCGGATGGATGGAAAAACATAGAATGCGCCCAGTGGTTCGAAGCAGGTTAATCCGCATTGTTCCATCGCATTCAATACCACTCTTCTTCGCTGATTATATTCATTTCTCATCGAAACAACAAAATCATCCCCGTTCTTAAGGGCTTCGATCGCCGCATATTGCGCAGTAGTTGGTGAACTCATTATAACATATTGATGGATCCGGTTCATTGCGGTGATAACACTTTCCGGTCCGACGGCGAATCCGATTCTCCATCCGGTCATGGCAAATGCTTTGGATAGTCCGTTGATAACGATTGTTCTCTCCCTCATCCCCTCAAATTGGGCGATAGAGAAGTGCTTTGCGGGCGGATAGGTCAGTTCGGCATATAATTCATCGGAAACAACGACAATTTCTGTTTTTTGAATAATATCGACGATCGGGCGTAATTCTTCTTTTGTCATGATGGCACCGGTCGGATTGTTCGGATAACCCATGATGAGGAGTTTCGTTCTGGGCGAAATCGCCTTGGATAATTCCATGCCTGTCAGCTTGAACCCGTTTTCGGGATTACAGGGAATGACAATTGGAATTCCGCCGGCCAAAAGGACGCAGGACTTGTAGGAGACAAAACAAGGTTCGGGGATGATCACCTCGTCGCCTGGATTGACGAGCGCGCGTACGACATCGTCAATGGCTTCGCTGCCTCCTACCGTTACAAGAATTTCATCCTTCGCAGCATAGGACAGATGGAATTTTCGCTTCATATAGCGGGATATCTCTTCCCGAAGCTCGATGTATCCGGTATTAGGAGAGTAATGGGTCCGCCCTTGCTCCAGGGAATAGATTCCAGCTTCACAAATCGCCCAGGGGGTCACAAAATCCGGTTCCCCGATGGATAAGGAGATGACCTCGCCTTTCATTTCATTGGCGAGATCAAAAAATTTTCGTATTGCAGAAGGCGGAATGGTCTTCACAATATCGGAAAGCTTTGATTCTACATTCATAGTACAATGGCCTCCCTGTCCTCGATTTGAGGCGACTCAAAAACCGTACCCTGCATTTTATATTTTTTAAGAATAAAATGTGTTGCTGTAGAAACGACGGATTCCAATGGTGCGATTTTCTCCGAGACGAACATCGCGACATCTTTCAATGTCTTCCCTTCAATGATAATCATCAGGTCAAACCCGCCGGACATTAAAAAGCAGTCTTTTACCTGCGGGAAACTGTAGATTCGATTGGCGACACGGTCAAATCCCTGGCCTCGCTGAGGAGTGATCTTGATCTCGATCATGCCGGTGACGCTGTCTTTTTCGGTAAGGTCCCAGTTGATGATGGAGCGATACCCCAATATGATTTTTTGTTTCTCGAGTTCGGCGATTTCATCGGCTATTTGTGCAGGATCCGCATTCAATCGAACGGCGATTTCTTGTGCGGTTAATTTTGCATTGTTCTCCAGTAATGAAATAATTTCTGTTTTCTGATCCATAGAAGGTTCCCTCCCTATTAATGTTATTGCAGAATATGTAAATTAAAATTATATTCTAAATTCAGAATAAAATCAATTGACCTCCATTTCGTGAAATGGAGGTCTTGATTTTAGATAACATGGAATAGATCCCGCTGGCAGGAAATCCATTGATTCCTGTCAACAGGGTATGAACAAATGTTTTGATAACATTCGGATTCGATCAGATTCTGGACACTCCGGTATCCCTTGCCGCCTGTGCGACCGCTTTTGCCACCGCAGGGCCGACACGCTTGTC
Source organism: uncultured Oscillospiraceae bacterium (assembly GCA_964549475.1). Classification (GTDB taxonomy): domain Bacteria; phylum Bacillota; class Clostridia; order Saccharofermentanales; family UBA5734; genus JBBQKF01. Next base: position 10,483 of record CAZJXH010000045.1, on the reverse strand, counting down.
GAATGCGGACGGGATGATAAATTCCGGTGTCAATTCCGAGTCGCTTACAAGTCCGGCAATCGCATAGGCTGCCGCTAGTTTCATCGAATCATTGATATCGCTTGCGCGAACATCGAAGGTACCGCGGAAGATCCCCGGGAATGCCAGAACATTGTTGATCTGGTTGGGAAAATCCGAACGGCCTGTCGCAATCACTTTCGCTCCGGCCTGTTTCGCCAGATCGGGCATGATTTCGGGAACAGGATTGGCACAGGCGAAAATAATCGGATCTTTCGCCATGGACTGGACCATCTCGACAGTGACGGAATTGGGGGCGGAAACACCGATGAATACGTCCGCGCCGACGATTACATCTTTCAATAAACCTTTTTTTCCTTTTTTATTGGTAATTTGGGCAAGCTCGATTTTCGCATCATTCAATTTTTCTCTTCCAAGATAAATCGCTCCTGTGCGGTCACATAGGACAACATCCGACAATCCGCATGAAATAAGGAGTTTGACGATTGCAGTGGCTGCTGCTCCTGCGCCATTGACAACGATACTGATGTCTTCCAGTTTCTTATTGACAATCCGAAGAGCGTTGATCAATCCGGCCAGAGTCACTACTGCGGTTCCGTGCTGGTCATCATGGAAGATTGGGATATCACAGCATTCTTTCAATCTTTTTTCAATTTCGAAACAGCGGGGTGCGGAGATATCTTCCAGGTTGATTCCCCCAAAGCTGCCCGCCAATAAACGGACGGTATTGACAATATCATCCACATTCTTGGAGCGAATGCACAAAGGGAACGCGTCCACATCTCCGAAAGCCTTGAATAAAGCGCATTTCCCTTCCATAACCGGCATTCCTGCTTCCGGTCCAATATCCCCAAGGCCTAAAACAGCGGTGCCATCTGTCACAACTGCGCACAAATTCCATCTTCTTGTATAGTCATAGGATAAATCCACATTCGCGGATATCTCAAGGCAAGGCTCTGCGACACCCGGAGTATACGCCAATGCCAGATCTTCTTTTGAAGAAACGGGCGCTCTTGCGATTACCTCGATTTTTCCTTTCCATTCCCTATGAAGTCTCAAGGCTTCTTCTTTCACATTCTTTACTGTACTCATCTTTTCCTCCTGTTTATTTCTTCTATCGACTCATTGTTTTATAGACGTCTGTAAATATATTTTGTATGTATAAATAAGCTTTGAAAATGTCTCACTTGCCGGTATCATCCGTATTTTCGGTGTCGTCTGCATCGTCCGCATCGTCTGTACCGTCTGTACCGTCTGTACCGTCTGTACCGTCTGTATCGTCTTGCGTCTCGTTCGTACCGGTGAATTTTTGCAGAATATCCACTCTGCCGTTTCTGATTTTTTCTGGATTCTTGATTGCCAGGATATAAAAGTTACCGATCAGGCGTCCCCCCATCAGCACATAGGCGGCTCTCAGAAAGGACATCACCAGATACTCCGCAAGGGTGTCGTTGTTCCCTATATAAAAGAATGCGGTACTGAACAATGTGATTGGCAGGTTCATCAGAAAATAAAGCAGCATTTGAGAGATAAAAATGCTTAGCTTGATTCCTTTTGTTGCTTTATAGCTTTCCCTGATGGATTCGATAATCCCTTTTTTCCCTTCAATAATCATCATAGGAGAAAAAAACAAGGCATAAAACAAATAAATCAGCGGAATAAAGGCAAACAGGCTGCTAATTACAACAGGCAGCAGCATGACAATCAGAAAGCCGAACAGTTTCGGGATGGACCGGATCGCCGAGAGAATGGCTTTTTTATTTGGAAATCCTTCCGACTGCATAACATAACAATTCGCGTAAAGCAATGAAAAGCAGGCTGTCAAAAGGATTAATACGATCTGTGATATGAAATTGAGAATATTGGCTCCGGATAAAACAGAAATTTTCGCTGCCGTATTATCCATCAGCATTGTGGCAATCGCCTCCACATCAACCGGCACACCGATCGGAAATATATAAAATCCTAAAAAAAGAGCATAAACAATCAAGAATAGAATCCTTGCCGTATTCTCGTTTTTCAATTTATAAAATTTCAGCGAATCCAACACAATATTCAAACTGTCTACCAATCCTGTACCTTTCCAAAGAATAAACAAAACTTTACAAAGCATTGAAACTTTGTAAAGTTTCCAACCTGTGCCGAAAGTGTCCTTTATTTCTCGTATGCACCAATCGTCAGATCCTGGCAGATCTGCCCATTCACAATATGCTCCGATACAACACGTTTTGCTTTTGACGAATCCATCTTGACATAGGTGACTTTGTCGCCATTCGCTTCATAGACTTCGATGATGGGCTCCAGCCTGCAAACACCGATGCATCCAGTCATTGTAACGGCAACGTCACTGATGGACCGTAATTTGAGTTCCTCGACTAAAGTGCTCATGACAGGTCTTGCTCCGGCTGCGATTCCGCATGTTGCCATGCCGACAACGATTCTTCTGCCGCCGGCTTCGCTTCTTGCCGCCATATCCAGCTTTGCTTTTGTGCGAATCGCATCCAATTCAGCTAATGATTTCATTCAATATACCTCCAAATATTTTTATTTTTTCTTCTTCAATCGATTCCTTGATCCATGTGCAGATGGATGGTTCATTCAATGGAACCCCGTCCATGTGTTTTCTTATATCCTCAAGATCCAATAGGAACTGGTTCTCCCCATTGACAAACATCAATCGGTAATTGATATCCGGACGATCCAGAATCAATCCGAAAAACGTATCGCCGATATTGCCGATCGGAATGCGGTCAATACTTGAAAGGATAAAATTCGCCTCAAGCAGTGTGCCAATCCCTTTCGTCGATGAAATCACAAAATTTCGACCCGTCATTTCACAGGACTCTTTCAATAGCGGTATGCCCAGTCCGACTGCCCTTGTCGTACGTGTCGTTGTAAAAGGATCGACTACTTTTTTCAAAAACACGGCATCCATTCCACATCCATTATCCTTCACTGCCACTGTCAGCCAGTCGTTGTCCTGATCCGTAGAAATAGTGACATCAATCGATGTCGCTCCTGCCTTGACAGAATTTTGAATGATATCCAGTAGGTGTAAGGATATATCTCTCAACTATTTCACCACCATTCCATTTCCTGCGAACAAATTATATCACTCATCCCTTATCGGCGCAATGCATTAATAATATGTGAAATGGTATTTTCATCTGGCCTGTATTGTGCAATTTCCACCATCATTCCCGGTTCAAGAATCGCCGGTAAAGAATGCGCGTCACTGGAGCGAAGGAAGCGATATTGATGCAATTCGGGATGATTGTGCAGGAATGTTTTCTCATCGCATTTGGTTGAAATCTCAAGAATGTGATGCTGATATTCTGGAGGAATTACACCGAAGCTCGACAAAACGCTGTATGAATCACGGTCCACATGGGCCGGATAGCAGATGCCGCCTAAATTCTCCACCATTGAAAAGGCTTCCGTATAAGAAATCGAGCTTGACAAGAGCAGCAGATTCTCTTCTTTCCCAATTCTTTCATCTTTGTTGTCGAAAAACCACTCTTCCCCGAAGATATCCTCCCTGTTTCGGATAACCGGCATCCGGCTTTTGACAATGGATTCAAATGACAGCGCCTTATCCAGCGAAGGGAAAAGGCAAATGAAATGAATCTCTTCGACGGTCTCAAGCTCCATTCCGGGAATAACCGTCAAACCGTATTCTTTGGCTATTTCCATTGCCGGCAGGACATTTCCGCATCGCTGATGGTCCGTGATCGCAATCACATCAAGTCCTTTCAATTTCGCCATGCCGACAATATTCCCCGGTGACATGTCATTATCAGAGCAAGGAGAAAGCGCCGTATGAATATGCAAGTCACAAGACAATCGCATTCCGTCTTACCTCGTGTTTCTCTCTTCACAGGATCTTGCCGTTTCATACAGCACGATGCCGGCTTCATACGTCGCAAGAGGTGTTTTCAGCACAACAATCCCTTTTTCGATGGCACGTTTTACCACGTCTTCATCCATTTCAACATTTTCTGTCAGTATAACGCAGGAACATTCCGTCAATGTTGCAACCGCCACAACATTGACACTGTTCAGAATCGTAAACCAGGCCTGTTTCACCTGCAGCCGGGACATCACCCAGCTTAGCATGTCGCAGGCGTACCCTCCGCTGACTTCCCGGTCAAGGGAAGTCTCGCCGCATAGGATTTCTGCTTGGAGCGCCGGTATGAGGTCAATGATTTTCATATTGATCGTTATCCATTTCTATATATTTAATAGTTGTTTATTCATTGATTCTTTTATTCCTTTATTTCCCTATTCCTTGTTGATTCTTGCATGCTTTGTCATCTCGGACTCTAAAATAGACATTTCGGCTGCGACACTGCGTATTTTTTCTTTCAGTTTGAAAATACAATCCGTCTCTGTCGCTTCGCCGCGCACGATGTCTTCTGCCAGGGCGGCGCAGTCTGGCGCCCCGCAGGCTCCGCAGTCCAATCCGGGAAGTGTTTTCTCGATTGTGCACATGGTTTCGAATTTTTCGAGGGCTTTTGATATGTCCGGATCCAGTTTCAATGCATTGTTGGGCATGATTTCCTGTGTCCATTTTTTTGCCTGGATACTGTTCGGATCAAAAATCAAATCGGGATGCTCTTTCCTTTTGTTTTTTGCAGACTCTACATAACGGGAAAGTCTTGTTTTCGCCGAATAACGGTTCGCAACCGTCAGCGGTCCGCCGATGCATCCGCCGATACAGGAATTCGCCTCAATGAAATCCACGTCCCGCAGGCGTTCGTTTTCGATTTCCTCCAAAATATCAATGACATTATGGATGCCGTCAACCGCAAGAATCCGGTCGGTATTCAGGGCGATGGATTCTCCTCCGATGCTTGCCCACCTTATTCCGCCATAGTCCGCGATGGGTCTTGAGTCAAATGAATGTTTCTCGGTAGAATCCAGTTTCTCCAGTTTTGATAAAATCATCGGGTAGGCATCGGAAATGGCAATCACGCCATCCACATTCGACTTTTCGATGCCGTATGGATTTTTTACCGCCGTGCGCTTTGCCGGGCAGGGAGAAATAAAGAACACTCCGATCTGGTCCTTCGGAATATGCAGCTTGGTGAAAATCTCTTCTCTTGCATGCTCCGCTGTCACTTCCATAGGAGAATTATAGGGCAGTAAATTGTCAAGAAGTCCTGGATATTTCATTTGAATCAAGCGCACGACAACAGGACATGCGGATGAGATGATCGGTCTGCTGATTGTGGATGATGTCGAATTCAATTCTTTCACAGAAGCCGCTGTTACGACATCCGCGCCGATCGCAACTTCAAAGACATCATCAAATCCGATATTTTTGATGGCGGACATGACATTCCTTCGGGTTGCCGGCGGGCCGAATTGGGCATAGAGGGACGGAGATATCAAGGCAATTTTATATTTATAATCTTCGATCATGTCAAAAGGGTCCGTAATCGCGCTTTTCGCATGGTGCGGACAGGAACGTACGCATTCCCCGCAATCAATACAGCGGCCTTCCGATATGTGTGCGACTCCATCCCGTACACGGATGGCCTCGGTCGGACAGCGCTTGATGCAATTGGTGCATCCGACGCATTTGTCGATATTCAGCCGCACGGAATGGGTATGCTGTAATTCTTCCACTTTCATGTCCTCAACTTTTGCTAAAATTAATGATTATTGTAATTGTTGTTCCTTTTCCAATTTTGGTATCGATATTCATATAGTCCGAATGTTTCTTGATATTCGGCAATCCCATTCCGGCACCAAATCCCATTTCTCTTGCGGAGTCCGGCGCAGTGGACCAGCCTTCCTGCATTGCAAGACCGACATCCGGAATACCCGGACCATTGTCAGTGATGGTGATAATAACATGGTCAGAATCGATAACGACCCTGGCAATACCGCCTCCTGCATGAATGACGGCGTTGATCTCGGCTTCGTACATTGCGATTGCTGCGCGTTTGACCGAGCTTGGATCGACTCCAAGCCTTGTCAGTGCTTTTTTCATTCCGCTTGATGCTTCACCAGCATTGATAAAGTCCCCGCCGCGTATCGGAAATTCTAAATTGACGTTTCCCAAACTCAAGTTTCTCCTTTTCCTTTCACTCCGGCGGAATATAATTTTCCACAAGTGGTAAACATTGGCAACTGGGTTGATATCAGACAAATGAATTTTTGTTTTGCCAGGTCGCACATGGTCTGGTCGGGCATTTTGCCACGGACAAAGACAATGGCTTTGACATCCATCATTTCGGCAGTTCTGATTGTTTGTGGATTCACAAGGCCTGTTATCATCATTTCATTCGATGAACAGGCAAATGCCATGACATCGCTCATTAAATCCGCACCGCAAGCAACCCGGATTTCCATCTCCATATTGTTGACAGGAACAATCAATTTAGCATCAAGCAACTCGATACAATCCTTTAATTTCATTCAAATCTCCTTTTTATTTTCATTGTACACTATATTTAAATATTCTACCACGCCAAAAAATGCAAATGTTTTCTTTCTATTTGAAAAAATAGACAAATTTTTCGAGTTTTTTTGCTCAAAATGTAGTGATTTATTTAATAACACTTGTAATAGTATTTTGCACATGATATAATTTTTATAACGGATAGATTGTTTACAGACTGTCATTTCACTCTAAAGAGGTCAGTCCTCCTTATAGAAAAGAAATTTACTGTCATACAACCACAAATCCGATTTTTAAAGGGAGGTACATGACTATGCCAGACAAAATGATCATCTGTAAAGATTGCGGAGCCGAATTTGCTTTTACGGAAGGCGAACAAGCTTTCTATAAAGAAAAGGGATTCGAGAACGAACCGACTCGCTGCCCTGATTGCCGTAAAGCGCGCAAGAATTCAAGACGTTCACAGCAAGGCGGTTACGAGAACAGATATTAATTCATCTCTGTTGGTAACATTGAATGTGTACAAATGGACCGGTGCAATCAACATCCGGTCCGTTTTTTTTGACTATATAAAATGAATTTTCATTATTTATTTATCCTGACTATAGCCAGATGAAATTCCAAATGAAAATCCCAATGAAAATCCCAATGAAAATCAAGATAAATAGTTCTGTCCTTTTTTTCATATTTCGTGTAGAATAAATATTGTTTATTTCTCAAGTTGTATTCAGCGTTTGAACGTTTGAATAAAGGAGTAAAATTATGATGGTTGAAAATTTCTGCATTAACAGCAATTTATTGTATGTCCTGTCCAAAGAAAAACACACCGTTGAAGCCATCCGGTCCGAATTGGTATTGCATCCCGAGATCAAGTTCGTATCGCTTGTAGGGATTGACCTTTCCGGAAATGATACCGATGAACGGATTCCGATTCATCTTTTCCTTGAAAATATCGATGATTTTCTCAATGGTGCGGTCCAGACCGATGGATCCAGCGTTGTTCTGCCCGGTATTGCAACCCTGAACGACGGCAAGGTGGATTTTATCGCTGATTTGTCGGTCAACTGGTTTGTGGACTACAATTACGAGAATCTTTGTTCCCAGACAAGGCTCCCTACCGGAACGCTGCGGATTCCCTGCTTTCTTGAGCATAACGGAAATCAAGTCTGTTCCCGATCGATTCTGAAACGGGCGGTCGATCATTTCCATATCGAGATGATGGAGCTTCTTGATGCCTATCCTGAGATTTGCAAACAATGGAATATCACCAAAGACGATATTGACCATATCTCTCTGACTGCTGCTACCGAGCTTGAGTTCTGGGTCAGGACCCCGGACGATAAAATCGTGGTAGAACAATTATCGGTTTCCCAAGGGATGAAAGAGCAGTATTGGAAACGGACCAAAGGCGTGGTGCGTACGGCATTGGAACAGTCAGTCGAATTACTTGGCTGTTATGATTTCGACCCCGAAATGGGACACAAGGAAGTCGGCGGAGTCAAAGCCCATGTCAAAGATTCCGGACACCTGTCAAATATCATGGAACAGCTGGAAGTAGACTGGAAATATTCCTCTGCTCTTCAAGCAGCGGACAATGAGCTCTTCGCCCGCATTTTTATTAAAGAGATTTTCAGGCTCTACGGTCTGGAGGCGACCTTCATGGCAAAACCAGTCGAAGGGGTTGCCGGCAGCGGGGAACATATTCATGTCAATGCGATGGCCAAGCTTAAAAACGGCAAAAAAATCAATCTTTTCTCTCCCGCCGAATATGGCAAAGATTTTTTAAATACCATTGGCTGGGGCGCTTTAATGGGGATTTTGAAACATTATAACGTTCTGGGCTCCTTCATTACCGTCACCAACGATGGGTTCAACCGGCTGAAACCCGGTTTTGAAGCGCCTACACATCCTGTGGCTTCTTTAGGGAAAGATGTCACCACTGCATCCAGAAACCGTACGGTATTACTGGGATTGATCCGCAATCCGCTTTCCCCTTTGTCCACCCGGTTCGAATTGCGTTCCCCCAATCCGCACACGAATGTCTATATGTGTCTGGGAGCCCTCTATCAATGCGCACTGAACGGGATTGAATATGCCATTCAAAGCAAAAAATCCGCTAAAGAGCTCGAAATGGAATTTTGCAAGAAACCAGGCGAGGAAGCGGATTATTTACTGAAAAATATGATGTATCGAACCGAAGCGGATGTTTTTAAAACCTATACCGAAGAACAGCGCAACGAACTGTTCGGCACTCCGCCTTTCACCGTATATGAAACGCTTTCCCGTTTGTTTTCCAATGCAGAGGGAATCGCCTTGCTGACAAAGTCCAATGTTTTTACAAACCAGGTCCTGGAATCTTATTCCAAAGCCATGAGAAGGATGTGGAAAATGGAGCTTTCGGATCGCATCCTGTCGAAAAACCTGGAGCTCGTACGTTCCTGTGTCAAATTGCATTCCCTGGATTCCATCGGATTCACCATCGATGACGCCCGCTGGGAGGAAGTGGACAATATCCGCGGCAAACTGGCAAAAGACACCTTGGAGCAGCCTTGCATTTTCTCTCAGATACGAAACGCCATTGACAAGAAAGAATACTCTCTGGTATCCGATCTCCAAAAAGCCATGAGCAAATATATGAGCGATCTGGATAAATGTTATACCGAATACCGCAGGAATATCCTGTACTAGTACTTTGTTAACTCTAAAACTTATGTTATCCGCCGAGGAAAATTTCTGTAGGGCAAGGCGGTGGAATGAGGAATACTGTATGTATTCCGATTGACACCAACGCAGCCATACTGGAATTTAACCGGCGGTATCCTATGGAATCAGAGGGAACAAAGGACTAGGTTTATAAAATCTTTATACCTTTCTTTTCTTCTTAACACTGACTTTATATCATCTATGATAATATAAATCATGAAAAGGGGTGGAAGATTTGAGTATATTTCACAAACAAAAACAAGAGAATACCATTATTGTCGGATGCGGAATACTTGGAGTCCATCTTGCTTCCCTATTGAATGCCCAGAAAGATTTCATCTCCATCATCGATATCAAAGGGCAGGCTTTTTCAAAGCTTTCTGACGCATCGAGCTATTGCCTTGTCGAAGGAGATGCGACCGATTTGGATATTTTGGAATGTGCCGGTATTAAAACAGCAGACAGAGTGATTATCACGACAAATGATGACAACACGAATATCATGATCGCACAGATCGCAAGGAAGTATTACAAAGTCCATCAGGTGATTGTCAAAGTCGAAGATACATCGAAAGAGTGCACCTGCAGCCATATGGGCATCATCGTGGTCAACCCGCTGATTCTCATGCTGGAGCAGTTCAGGCAAGTTCTTGCAGATGAAAACGAGGGTTGATTCCATGAATATTTTATTAGTCGGCGGAAATAAAAACATATCCTTTCTTGCCAAATCATTAAAAGCAAACGGGCATGCCGTCATGGTTATTAATCAGGATTACGACTGGTGCCAGACTATTGCAGACAACTATGAAATCGAATGTGTATGCGGGGATGGCAGTGATCCAAGAATACTGGAAACAGCCCATGCAGAGAAGATGGATATTGTAATCGGATTATACGATCAAGATTCGACCAATTTGATTGTCTGTGATCTTGCCAAAAATCAGTTTCATGTGAAAAACACTTTTACAATTGTAAACGATCCAAAAAATGCGGAGCTGTTTCAATCCTTCGGTGTAGACAAGTGCGTCAGTACCACTCGGATCTTCGGGGAATGGATCGAGCAGCAGTCGCTGGATGAGAGCATTCGAAAGCACCTGCCTGACAATGATTCGCGTGTGGTGATCCGTGATGTGGTCCTTTCTAAAAACGCTCCATCGATAGGGAAAAAGCTCTGGGAAATCGGATTCCCTCCGAATAGCATTGTCACTTGTATCCTTCGAGAAGAAGAAATTATCATCCCGCAAGGGAACACGATCCTTTTATCCGGTGATAAAGTCGTTGTGATTTCTTCCGCGCAATCCTTTGATACGATGATTGTCCTTCTTAATGGGAAAAAATAACAGTTCTCGGATT
>CAZJXH010000044.1:0-18920 GCA_964549475.1 uncultured Oscillospiraceae bacterium | reverse complement strand
TTTGTCGGCTTATGGATGAACATGGTCATCAATTCCGTCAATGGCGGCAGACTTGCGACATGGAGGGAAATCGAGAAATTTTTCCAGCAGCCGATGCTGCTGGACGCCATCTTGTGTGCCGGTGAATCGGCAGCAGCTTGTTTACAGGCAGAGCTAACCGATTCGGCGAGAATTTATTTCATAACATGCAAGACGGATTCCAATTATGGATCCAACCTGCTTGGATTCGTGAAACTCAAGGAGAAGGAGATCGCGAACAAAACAGCCCGGGATGCTGCAAAAAACATACTGGCCTCATTGATTCATATCAAGCGTCCCGACTATAGCAGTCAGATGATCAAGGCTGTCTGGACCGCATGGCAGCTTGTTTTCACGGACTTTCCGCTGATGCTTGACGAAAAGATTCGAGAACTGGATGCGGATACTTCCCGTCAGATTTCGGAAATTATTACCGGAGACTGAATATGGAACGATGATTTTGAATTTTCAATAGATGAATATAGAATGATGATTCGAGGGACCGCTTAGCAATATGGACTATATAGAAAAGAAATCACAAAGTGTGAAAAAATCACAAAATGCATTGATAAGCAAGTCAGTCAAACCATTAGGCAGTGTGAAATTTTTTAAACACATCATTGCCTTGTTTCTCTTTCTTCTGATTGTTTCTCTTGTCGCTGTGTGTATCACTGAAAAAATAGAAAATTCCCATCTGCAGGACAAAGTGCTGCAGCTTCAATCGGATCTTGAAATGATGAATAAAAGATTCAGCAGCACAGCCGAAGAAGCTTCAACGGAAGAACCTGCCGCTATTCCGACGGAAGCGCCTGCTGCCTCTCCGACAGTCGAGCCAAACCCGACTATAAAACCTTCTGCTGCCATTCCGACAGCGAAACCGACTTCAATCGCAGCCAGCTTCGCCTATCAGACCATGTATCCCGATCTTTATTGCGACCCGCAAACTCCTGTCGCCTCTCCAGACAAAACATTATATCTTACCTTTGATGACGGTCCTTCAGAAAATACGGCAAGAGTACTGGCCATTTTGAGAAAATATGGCATTAAAGCGACTTTTTTTGTTGTCGGAGGATCATCCGCGAGAAATATTGAACTAATGAAACAAGCCATAGCCGAAGGGCATAGCATAGGGGTTCATACTTATTCCCATAGCTATGCGATTGTTTATGCTTCTGTCGAATCCTATCTGACCGATTTCAAGAAGGAATATGATCTGATTTACAGCGACACTGGCGTCAAACCTTCGATTTTCCGCTTTCCAGGCGGCAGCGTCAACTCTTACAACCATAATATTTATAAGCAGATTATCGCAGAAATGAAACGGCGCGGGTTCACGTATTATGACTGGAATGTCAGCTCCGGGGACGGCTCCGCTGCGACGAAAGCAGAAGCTTTTAAAAACAATATTTTAAGCGGGGTTTCTAAAGTGCGTTCCGGGATTGTACTAATGCATGATTCTTTCAGCAAGACGGAAACAATAGGGGTCTTGGAAGATGTGATCGTCGAATTGATCAGCCGCGGATATAAATTCGCTCCGATCAATAATAAAGTAATGCCTGTTACTTTTTCGTTTTTAAAATAGTCCCCGCTATTCAGAACAATCGCTATTTCGGCATGTTTTCTTTTTTTTGACAATGTGATATAATATAGAAAACACCATTGGGTGTTAACAGTAGCAGACACCATTGGGCGTCCGCTATTTGACCGGGTCCCTTGACTTTGGACGGTGTGGGGGATCCGGTTATTTTTTTGTCTTTTATTTAATATTTCTGCAATGATTGATTTGATAAAAAATAGTGTGAAAAATGGTATAATATTCCGGTTCATTAAATACCCTGCCAAGGTTTCCATCAAGGGCTCTTTGTGAAAAAACATGGAATAATGAATGCTTATATGGTAAAATAAATTCCAAAAAGCATATTGTTCGGACGGAAGACGCAGAAAAGCATATTCATCGGATAATAGGATGCTTGGGATACATTAAGGAGAAACATCGGATAATGAAACACACCTCCAGGGAAATAACCAACAATCCCGGAACCCTGACGCAACACTCTGGGGAAGCGATATACAATCCCGCAGCCATAGCACAAAACCCGGGGAAAACGATACGCAACTCCGGGACTGCAGCTCGAAATACCGGAACGGGGAAACGCAACATCAAAAGACGAAGATTGAATCCCTGGAGAATAGCTCTGGCGGCTATGGGCCTGTGTGCGATCCTCGCAGTTCTGGTATTCGCTATTGGCTTTGCTGCAGACCGGATTATTTACAAGGATATTAACAAATCCGTTACAGTTGAGGCTGGGAAGCCGATCTCAGGGGCTGGAGAATTTTTGAAAGATCCATCCGGGACCGCAGCGTTTATCACCGATATCTCAAAAATTGATTTCAACAGCCCCGGGGTGTACCCTGTCAAAATTCAATACAATAACAAAACATACAATGTTACCCTTGCCGTGAAAGACACCACCGCACCGACCGGAGTGATCAAGGAACTGGATCTGTATGACGGAGAAACTGCAACAATGCAGGATTTTGTCGAAAGTATCGTAGACGCGCAATCGGTGACTGTGTCGTACAAAACCGCGCCGGATTTTTCAAAGATCAATTCACAGCCTGTGATTCTCGTGCTTCAAGATCCTTCGGGGAACAAGACAGAATACCCGACGTCTCTCCGAATATCCAAATTAAAAAAATCCATCACACTGGAAGCGTCTTCTAAAGAAGTGACAGTCAGAGAATTGTTGAAATCCGGTCAGGAGGCCGGCACAGTGGCTTTCGTGGCCCCCCCCGTCAAATTGGACCATGTCGGTGATTTCCCGGTGCAGGCATCGATCGACGGGGTTATATACGACAGTATTGTCAAGGTCGTTGATTCGGTCGCACCCAAAGGCAGCGCTGTCAGTCAAACCGGCTGGGCGGGTACAGCGATCGAAGCGTCGTCGTTTGTTGAAAAAATCAACGACATGACCTCTGTGACAGTGAGTTTTAAAACACCACCCGACTTTACTCTGGCCGGGAAACAAACGGTAACGATTGTTCTGACTGACGAAGGCAAGAATGAAACCGTTCTGAACAGCTCCCTGACGATCAAGAAAGACACGACGCCCCCGAAGATCATCGCCCCGAACCGGGTTACTGTTTATATCGATCAGGCCATCGCTTATAAGAAAGGTGTTTCAGCCGAAGATGACAAGGATGGCAAAGTGGAGGTCACCGTGGACAGCAGCGGCGTCAATCCGAAGGTCGAGGGAAGCTATACCGTGAGCTATTCGGCCACCGACTCCGCAGGCAATATCAGGACGATCCAAATCCCCGTCATCGTAAAGAAGCAGTCTGTCGACATGGCCACACTGGAGAAACTGGCAGATGAGGTACTGGCAAAAATTATCACTCCAAACATGTCAATGAGGGAGAAAGCCTGGGCTATTTACCAATATGAGAATAACCATCTGACCTATACCGGCTATTCTGATAAGACGGACTGGATGAAAGAAGCATACAACGGCATTACCAAAGCGGTCGGCGATTGTTTTACCTACTACTCGATGTCCAATTTGCTCCTTACCCGGGTCGGGTTTGACGTATTGAGCGTGGAAAGAGCATCCAAAACCGGAGAAGCCAAGCACTACTGGCATATGGTATACTGTGACGGCGGCTGGTATCATTTCGATGCCTGCATCCACAAACCAAAGCTGGTTTCTTTTATGCTGACCGATGCACAGCTCGATGCCTATTCTGCATTGCAAGGCAAAGATAATTATTATTACCGCTTTGACAGGTCGAAATACCCTGCAACCCCGGTGAAGTAAGATTTCAGCGGAAAGAAAGGGGGGGAGACATACGAAAGAATTAGGAGTGATCGGAGGTTTGGGGCCGCTGGCGACAGCTTATTTTGTCGAACTGGTCGTCAAGATGACGGATGTCCAATTTGACTATGACCATATTCCGATGACGATTTATAATAAACCATCCATTCCGGACCGGACGGCCTATATCCTGGGAAAAAGCAAGGAAAGCCCTTTGGACGCGATTGTTTTCTGGGGAAAAGCCCTGGCCGCGCAAGGTGCGGACTATATCGCGATTCCTTGCGTGACCGCGCATTTTTTCTACGAGGAGCTGTCAAGAGCGATCGAGGTGCCGATTATCAATATGGTCAGTGAAACGGGTGATTATTTAAAAGAAAACGGGATGGAGCGGATCGGGCTTATGGCAACCGATGGAACCATCGCCGGCGGATTTTTTCAAAAAGGGCTCGAAAGCCTCGGAATCCATGTCGAAGTGCCTTCTCCCCAGGGACAGGAACAGCTGATGAATATTATATATGGAGGAATCAAAGCCAACCATGCATTCTCCATGGATGACTTTTACGGGGTCGCGAAAGAACTGAGAGACAAGGGTGCGCAGGTCATTGTGCTGGGATGCACGGAATTGTCGCTGATTCTTCGGGACAATGCGATCGGACCCGGGTTTTTAGATGCGACAGCGATCCTGGCGCGCAAATCGGTGCTGTTGTGCAACAACCGATTGAAGAAAGAGTTCATTCATCTGATCACATAATGGATGCACGAATGAAATGATTGCGATGCAGGGTACACGAATGAAATGATTGAGATGCAGGGTGCACGAATGAAATGATTGAGATACAGGGTACACGAATGAAATAATTACAATGCAGGATGCACGAATGATATTATTACAATGCAGGGTGCACGAACGAAATGATTGCGATGCAGAATGTGCGAATTGATAATAGAACAGCAAGGGAGCAAGAGGAATGACAAGGCAGAATAATATTCTTGAATATCTGGAGAATATTGTCAGGATCGTACCGGACAAAATCGCTTACGCAAACGAGAGCGATTCTTTTTCGTTTCAGAAAGTCTATGATGACGCCCGGGCGATCGGAACCTTTCTGATTCAGGAAGGCCATTACAAGAAGCCGGTTGTCGTTTTCATGAAAAAGCACCCGAAAATGATTGTCACTTTTCTGGGCGTTGTCTATGCAGGGGATTATTATGTCCCCATCGACGAGGAAATTCCGCAATACCGGATTGAAATGATTTTTCAGAGTCTGATGCCGGAAGCGGTTATCTGTGACGAATCCACTCTGGATATGATTAAAAAGCTTCCATTCAACGGCAAGGTGTATTGTTATGACGCTATGGTCAAAACCACACCACAGGCGGACATGCTGGCGCAAATCAGCGAAAAGGCGATCGACACCGATCCGATCTATATCGTCTTTACTTCCGGATCGACCGGCACACCGAAAGGCGTTGTGGCATGCCACCGTTCGGTCATTGATTATGCCGAGAGCCTGACTGAGATCCTTCGGATCAATGAGAATTCCATCCTGGGGAACCAGACCCCCTTGTATGTCGACGCTTGTTTGAAAGAGATTTTCTCCACACTGAAATTTGGCGCCACAACGTATATCATACCAAAAGAATTATTCATGTTCCCGTTGAAACTGGTGGAGTTCTTAAACGAGTACAAGATCAATACGGTTTGCTGGGTTGTCCCCGCTCTGACGATGATATCCGGACTGGGCGTGTTCGCCAAAGTCGTTCCGGAATATCTGCGCACCATCGCTTTCGGGAGCGAAGTGTTTCCAATGAGGCAATTCCTTCTCTGGAAGAAATACCTGCCCGATGCGAGATTTATCAACCTTTACGGACCGACAGAAGCGACCGGGATGTCCTGCTATTACGAAGTGGACCGCGACTTGTCCCTGGAGGATGTGATTCCAATCGGAAAGCCGTTCCGCAATACAGAAATCCTGCTGCTTGACGATTCCAACCGGCTTGCGGCCAACGGCGAGCCGGGGGAGATCTGCATCCGGGGAACCAGACTGACATTGGGATATTATAAGGCTTTTGACAAAACCGGCGAGGTTTTCGTACAAAACCCGATGAATCCTTATTATCCGGAATTGATTTACCGCACCGGAGATATGGCGAAATACAATGAATACGGGGAATTGATTTTTCTATCCAGGAAGGATTATCAGATCAAGCATATGGGGCATCGAATCGAGCTTGGCGAGATCGAAATGGTGATCAACCGGATGAATGGGATCCAAAATTCCTGCTGCATTTTCGATGGAGAAAAAAAGAAAATAGTCTTGTATTTCGTTGGAGATGTCTCCAAAGGCGAGGTTGTGGAGCACGCCAAGGAGAAGCTTCCACGATATATGATCCCGAATCTGGTAGAAAAGCTTGAAATGATGCCGCTGACGCTGAACGGAAAGATCAACCGCCTGCTATTGAAAGAAAAATACCTGGATAGAAAGAAGGAAAATCAATAATGGAAGCTTTGATAAAAATCCTCGAGGAATTGCATCCCGATATCGATTTTGGAACAAAAGAGACCCTGATTGACGAGAAAATCCTGGACTCCTTCGATATCATCACCATCATTGCCGAAGTGAACGAGGAATATGGGGTCACTATCCCCGTGGACGAAATCATCCCACAAAACTTCAATTCAGCAAAAGCGCTTTATCAGTTGATTGAACGCCTGCTGGATGATAATTAGGCCGGGGGTTGTATGTTATTCACTTCGTATAGTTTCATTCTTTTCTTATTTGTATTGTTTATCGTCTATTATCTGATCCCGAAGAAATTCCAGTGGATGCTTCTGCTGGGAGCGAGTTTTGCATTTTACAGTTTTTCGGGATGGGACAATGTCGCATTTATTTCCATTACGTGCCTGTCCACGTACTTTTTCAGCATGCGGATCGGCAGGCTGCATCAGACGCAGGAGTCTTATCTGAAAGAGAACAAGGACTCCATTTCAAGGGATGAGAAAAAGGCTTATAAAACAAAAATTAAAGCAAGGCAATTGCGCCACTTGCTTTTCTGTGTCTTACTGAATCTCGGGATTCTCGCCGTGCTGAAATATACGAATTTCGCAATTTCCAATGTGAATTCGATTCTCCAGACTTACAACCAGGGGCAGATCTCCTTTTGGACGCTGGCACTGCCCATGGGAATCTCGTTTTACACCTTTCAATCCGTGGGCTATCTTGTGGATGTCTATCGCGGGAAATACCCGCCGGAGAAAAATCCGGCAAGGCTCGCTCTCTTTGTCTCCTTCTTTCCACAGCTGATCCAGGGGCCCATCAGCCGATTTGACGATTTGAGCAAGACATTGTACCAGGAGCATTCCTTCAATGCCAGGGAGGTCTCCTTCGGCCTTCAACGGATCCTTTGGGGGCTGTTCAAGAAATTAGTGATTGCAGACCGGATTCTGGTCGCTGTCACCGCGTTGATCAAGGACACGGAAACCTATCAGGGAATTTATGTATTTTTACTCATCATTTTCTATACCGCACAGCTTTATGCGGATTTCACGGGAGGCATCGATATCACCATCGGGGTGGCGCAGGTACTGGGGATAAAGCTCCAGGAGAACTTCGAACGGCCGTTTTTCTCCAAGTCCATTGTGGAATTCTGGCGCAGATGGCATATTACCATGGGAACATGGTTCCGGGATTATATCTTCTATCCGATTTCCATCAGCCGGCCTATGCTGAAGCTTTCCAAATCCTCCAGAGCGAAGTTTGGCGATAAAATCGGGAAACGGGTCCCGGTCTATTTAGCAACGATTACCGTGTGGTTCGCCACTGGCATCTGGCATGGCGCGGGGTGGAATTTTATTGTATGGGGACTTCTGAACGGGGTTATCATCATTATTTCACAGGAATGTGCGCCTTTTTATGAATGGTTCCATAAAAAATTCCATATAAGCCACCTTTTCGCGTTCCGTCTGTTCCAGGTGGCCCGCACCTTCCTTTTGATGAGTTCGCTTCGCGTATTGGATTGCTACCGGGATGTCGGGCTCACCTTTAAAATGTTCGGCACAATATTTACAAAATGGAATGCAGGGGAATTGCTTCAGGGGTCTCTTTTAAAGCTTGGACTGGATACCTCCGATTATATCGTTCTTGCGGCAGGCGTGCTGGTGATGTTCGCTTCCAGTCTGATTCAGCGGCGTGGAAGTGTACGGGAGAAACTGGCCGGGAAGCCGGAGGCGCTGCGTTATGCACTCTACCTGCTGCTGATTCTCGCCATCCTGGTGTTCGGCGCATATGGAATCGGGTATGACAGCAACCAATTCATTTATAATCAGTTTTAACAGATTGGTTGTAAAAAATCAATTTTTAAAAAGGATCAACAGCAAAGAAACCGTACTTTGGAATTCGTATTGGAAGAAAGTGAATGATCAACATGAAGATCAAAAAAGTTTTTAAATATATTCTTGTCGCCGGTATGGTATGCCTGTGTCTGTTTTTGCTCGAAAAATTACTGATGCCGAAGTATATGTCGGAGATTCTGGAAGGATCGCTGATTGCAGAGTATTATGACGAAACGGTCAAAGATCATGAGGTGGTTTTTATCGGAGACTGCGAGGTCTATGAGAACTTCTCGCCGATCACCTTGTGGGAGGATTACGGGATCACAAGCTTTATCCGCGGAAGCGCCCAGCAATTGATCTGGCAATCGTATTACCTGATGGAGGAGACCCTTCAATACGAGAAACCCGATGTCATGGTGTTCAATGTCCTGTCGATGAAATTCGCCGAACCCCAGAATGAGGCTTACAACCGGATGACCCTGGACGGCATGCATTTATCCATGTCGAAGATCCGCTCTATCAAAGCATCCATGATGCCGGAGGAGGAGTGGATCACCTATCTGTTCCCGTTCCTTCGGTACCATTCGAGATGGAATGAACTGACTTCGGAGGATGTCCGATACCTGTTTAAAAAAGACACGATTTCGCATAGCGGATATCTGATGCGCATGGATGTCAAACCGGTGACAACCGTTCCCACAGGGAAGAAACTGGCGGATTACCGATTCAGCGATGTCTGCTACAGCTATCTCGACAAAATGACCGCCCTCTGTAAAGAAAACAAGGTGGAACTGGTGCTGGTCAAAGCTCCGACACTCTATCCCTATTGGTATGAGGAATGGGACAAGCAAATGGTTGATTACGCAAAAACAAATAACCTTTTATATATCAACTTTCTGGATTATACTAAGGAAATAGGAATTGATTATCAGACCGACACGTATGACGCAGGGCTGCATTTAAATACACCCGGTTCGGAGAAACTGTCGGCGTATTTTGGCAAAATTTTAAAAGACACTTATAAACTCGCTGATAACAGGAGCGACGAAACGTTGGAGACCGTCTGGGGCAAAAAGATCGAATTCTATGACCGGATGAAAGACCGCCAGCTAAAGGAGATCGAAACGGTTGGCTATCTCAAGGCTTTCCACAGCAAGACAGAATAATGCAGGGCAATCGCTTACTGCAACATGGGCAACATGGGTGCAACATGGGGACGGTTCTTGTGTTGCATAAACGAAATAAAATTAAATGAAACACAAGAACCGTCCCCATGTTGCATTTTCGTAAAATCAAGAAAGAGGTGGCTTTCGATGAAAAGCAGAAACAACAACAAGAAAAAAATGAAAATGGCCGGCATCGTCCTGGCAATCCTGATATGCCTGCCGACTGCGGGCTGCTCCAAGGGCGGGAATACCGCATCAGGGGTTTCAACCACAGGCTCGTCCATCAAGACCGGGTCACAGGACAGCAAGAGCGAAGCCTATTATTTTGAATACAAAGGGATCAAAATCAAAATCAACGATCCGACTGTTCCAGTCCTGAAAGCGCTGGGCGAGCCCCTGAATTATTTTGAGGCCAAGAGCTGCGCATTTGACGGAATGGACAAGATCTATACCTATCCGGGATTTGAACTCCATACCTACACTGAGAAAAACGTGGATTATATCTTTTCGGTTCTTTTTACCGATGACAGTGTTTCGACCCGGGAAGGCATCGCCCTAAATGCGACTTTGAAGGACATCACGGCGAAATACGGAACCGGATATGAGAAATCTTCGGAACAATATACATATCTGGTCAATGGCTGCAAACTGTCTTTCCTTCTGGAAAACGACGCGGTCGCCTCCATTGAGTACAGCCTGAAAGTGGCAGGCTGATCATCCGGTTGATGAAGTCGAACCCGCAATACGAAATCAATGATGACATCCATGCTCATGCTCATGGCAGGAGTCTTTGGAGTCGATAAGGGATCCGGCAAGCCATTGAAGTGCGACTTCTCTGACATCGCCCGAACATCCGCGCAGTACTTCGATACCTGCGCTATTTAACACATTCACGGCGCCTTCCCCCATATTGCCTGCCAGCATGACTTTTACGCCCATTTCTGAAAGCGTATGGGCGATATTCGACTTGCATCCGCAACCAGCAGGAGAAGCGATTGTTTCTTGAGCAAGTATATCTTTGTTGCTGTTATCAATGGTGAAAACAGTAAAATACTCACAGTGGCCGAAATGATCATCAATAAAATTCTGGCGAGATGGTAATGCGATTTTCATAAAAAAATTCCTCCGATAAAGTTGAATGGGATCTGTTTTTGTATTTTATTATTGACATATGACAATAATATGTTTATTATAGCCTATATGTGGCATATGTCAATAACTAATTTGACGAGGAGAAACATAACCAATTTGACAATTTGACGCGGAGGTAGAAAATGTCAAGACCGATAAAATGCAGAAAAGTATGCTGCTTGCCGGAGTGCAAGCGATTTGGCCCTCTTGACACATTAGAGGACACCGATCAGTCCATTCAGATGACAGTGGATGAATATGAGACGATCCGACTCATCGATTTAGAAGGACTGACCCAGGAAGAGTGCTCCATCCAGATGAAAGTGGCGCGGACAACCGTACAATCCATTTACAATGATGCAAGGATAAAGCTTGCAGAATCCCTTGTTAATGGGCGAATACTCCAAATTGAAGGCGGCGAATACCGCCTTTGCGATGGTTTTGAAAAGGCCTGCTGCCGCAGAGGCTGCTGCAGAAGAACGGGGGAAAAGGATTCAATGGATGATGCGGGCGGATGGAATGATTCGAATTGCCTATCATATCACTGAAAAATCGGGAGGACTGTGATCGGGAGGACTGTAATCGGGATATAGGCTGCAGTTGAATTGCCCAACTTGGCTAAAATTGGAACCGGAAAACGCACCCTTCGCCCGGCGCGCTTTCCACCGTGACACCGATCATATGCCGGTCGGCGATTTGCTTTGCGATGGCAAGCCCAAGCCCCGTGCCGTTTTGATTCTCTTTGGATTCTCCTTTATAGAAGCGGTCGAAAATAAAGGGAAGCTCCTCGGAAGGAATGCCTTTTCCGTTGTCTCGAATCGATACGGACCGGTCTTTCAGGGACACAAAGACAGGACTGTTTTCGGGAGAGAATTTGATCGCATTATCCAGCACAATCAGGAACATCTGGCGCAGACGCCCGTAATCTCCGATATAGGAACAGACCGGGGAGTCTGTTTCGTACCGGATTTCAATATTTTTGATCTTGGCCATCTGCCGCGCACTGCGGATCACGTCATCTAAAACTTCACAAAGACTGACTTCTTTCATCTCAACTAAAAAATCGGTGTTCTGCAAACGGGACAGGTCGAGCAGATCATCGACCAGCCGCTGCAGGGAAATGCTTTCGTGAAGCATCTGCTGATAATAATTTTTTACCTGCGCCGGGTCGGTGATGATTTCATCATGAAGCGCTTCCAATGATCCACGGATCACAGTGACAGGCGTACGAAGCTCATGCGAAATATTGGCGATGAATTCCCGGCGGAGCTTTTGAAGCCGTTCGCTTTCATGGCTTGCCAGATCCAGCCGCTCACTTAAAACATCAATGGCTGAAGCAAGTTCGCCGATCTCATCCTTTTGGCGGACATTGGTTTTGGCGGTATAATCCCCATCGGTAAGCTTCCCTGCAGCGTTTTTCATTTTCTCTAGCGGTTTGGAAAAAGTCAGGGCGAGCAGGAAAGAAAGCAGGATGGATAGAACCAGGGCGATCGAAATACTCAATAGCAGGATTTCGAATCCTTGGAAAATCCCTTCATTCACTCCTGCAACAGGAGTATGGAGCAAAAGCGCGCCAATCACTTTGTCGCCGGAACGAATCGGCGTACCGACGGTCAGTGTCGGCGTATCGAGCAGAACGCTGAATCCCTCACTTAATGTGGTGTTTCCCTGGAAAACCCCGCTGACAATGTCTTTTGCATTTGCGGGGAGAGCGGAATAATCGTATTGCGGAGTTCCTGCCATGCTGCTGGTGAGAAGACTCATGTTCTCATCCACAATCCATACATCGGCCGAAGCGATGTCATTTAAAAAGCGAAGATAGGCGCCATAGCCGGCCTGCTTGCCGCTCATCATCCCGGAGCCGGTACTGGTGCTGGTGCCGCTCATGAATTCCGAAAGCGTTTCCGCCATGGAAACCGCTTTGGCCGTGAGGGCGGTCTTGTTCAATTCAATGGCGTGATTCTTGAAAAGCGTCATGAATACTCCGCCGATAATAATAGAAAACAACAGCAGTGCGATGGAGAAATAAAGTGTGAGTTTCCATGCGATCCGATTTTTCATTCCAGCCTCCTTAGAGCGGTTCAAATTTGTATCCCACGCCCCATATTGTTTTGATATCCCAGGATTCATGGGCAAACTCGTCAAGCTTCGCGCGCAGGCGCTTGATATGGGAATCCACGGTCCGGTTGTCTCCGAAATAGTCGTATCCCCAGATGCTGTTGAGAAGATTGTCCCGGGAGAAGACTTTGTTTTTATTAGTTGAAAGAGTCCACAGAAGCTCGATTTCTTTCTTTGTCAGGGAAACCGGATGCTCGTCGATGGTGACAATATAGTCGTCCAGGTTGATTTTTAGATTCTTATACATGAATTGCTGCTGTTTTTGCTCATCGGGACGCACCATCCTTCGAAGAATCGCGCGGACACGGGCCATCACCTCGCCGGGAGAGAAGGGCTTGACGATATAATCGTCCGCACCGATGTCAAGGCCCATGATTTTCTCGAAATCCTCTCCGCGCGCTGTGATCATAATGACAGGCACATTAGACGTTTTGCGGATTTCACGGCATACTTCGAAGCCGTCCATTTTTGGCATCATGACATCCAGCAGGACAATATCCGGGTTGATCTTCAAAAAGAGATCGACCGCCTCCCTGCCATCCAAAGCGACCGCGGGCGTGTACCCCTCTTTTTTAGCGTATTCCTCTAAAATGGAAGTAATCTGTTTGTTGTCATCCGCAATCAGAATAGTCGGCATATTTCTCCCCCCCTTTTATCAAATTATACCATGCCGTCTCGAAAATCTGTGACAAAAGTATGTTATTTGAAAAGAAAGCCCAGCATTCCCATTATAACAGGTTGTCCGGAAGACTATCATTCCAAAAGTTAATATATTCAATGCAAAAAGGCCGCAAAAAGGCCGTAAAAAGACCGCCATGAATTTATAAAGCAAAAAACACAATTTCGCCACGCATTTTTTCTATTCTTTCATTATTCACAAATAAACAAAAGGAGTGTATGAAATGCGAATAAAAAAATCGAAAGCAGGCAAAATCAGACTTGCCGTGCAAATTTCTGCCTTTGTTCTTGTCGGACTGGTGTCCATCGCGGCATGGCTGGCGGAAAAAGGGATCGTCATCCCGTTTCTGTCGGGCGCATCAATCCATGCGATCTGTCCCTTCGGAGGAGTTGCAACGATCTATCAGTTTGTTGCAACAGGGGATTTCATCCAAAAAATCCATAATTCTTCGTTCATCCTCATGATCCTTGGTGTTGTCGCAGCGATTTTATTCGGCGCGGTTTTCTGCGGGTATTTCTGTCCTTTCGGAACATATCAGGAATGGATTGGAAAAATCGGCAGGAAGATCTTCCCTAAAAAATACAACCAGTTTATTCCGCGCAAGCTGGATGCCATTTTGCGATACCTCCGTTACGGAGTGCTGGCAATGGTGATCTACCAGACCGCCACAACGGCAAAGCTTGTATTTCAAAATGTCGACCCTTATTATGCCTTGTTCAATTTTTTCACCGGAGAAGTCGCCATAACCGCCTATATCGCACTTGGCGTTATCACAATCCTTTCCTTGTTCATCGAAAGGCCCTGGTGCAAATACTTTTGCCCTTACGGTGCATTTCTTGGACTATTCAACCTCATCCGGATTTTCAAAGTCAGGCGGGTGAAAAAAACCTGTGTGGACTGCAAGCAATGCGACAAGGCTTGTCCGATGAACATCGAAGTGTCCACATCCAGATCAATCCGCCATCATCAGTGTATCAGCTGTAATTTGTGCACCAGCGAAATGGCCTGTCCGGTTAAAAATACCGTCCAAATTTCCGTTGGAAAGCGAGGTGGGTCCCTTGACCGTTAAATCAGGTACTATGGTTGTTCTTTCAATCGGTATTGTCCTTCTGGGGATTGCTGTGACATCCGCTTTCGGATTATGGACGACGCAATCCACGAAAACCCCGAAAAAACTAAGTCCGGAACAGATTTCTTCGCAAACGTCGATTGCTGCAGCATCCGGGTCTGCGGATCTTGCTTCAGTTGATTCTCAAAAAACAGATTCTTCCAATGATTCCTCCGCGATCGCTTCGGACATCCTGGAATATGATCCAGATGACATCAAAGGCTCGTATACCTTCCTTGAAATCAGCAATCTTTACAAAATACCGATACCGGATCTGGCAGCGGCTTTCATGGTGGAGGAAAGCGCTGCGAAAGAATTCAAATGCAAGGACCTGGAAGGAATCTTTTCCACTGCGCCCAATGAAATCGGGACCGCTTCGGTAAGGCTGTTTGTATCACTTTATTATGGACTGAATTATAAATCCACAGAGGAAATCTATCTGCCGGAGTCCGCGATGGGAATCCTGAAGCAGCATGGCAGGATGACGCCGGATCAGCTCTTATACCTGGAATCCCACACGGTACAATTACCATAAACAATTAAAACCGGGTCATAGGATCTTCCAGAATCCATTCCACCAAATGCCATATAAAAAGAAAATCAAAAACAAACTTTCGCCATAAATTTAAACTATTCTAAGAGCATGGCAGACAAAGAGCCGCCAGAATCAAAAATCAAAAGAAGAAAAGGGAGGTCATTATCATGAAAAGAAAAAAATTAGTCACAGCTTTGGGCATTATCGTACTCGCAGTCAGCGCAATCTCATTCACCGCATTCGCCGCTTCTGCGTATGAAACCCCGGCACAGGCCGTTGCAGGATTGACAGGCAGAACAGAAGCAAGTGTCATTGCCGAACGGACTGAAACCAAAGTCTCCTACGGTACGATTGCAAACGAAGCCGGAAAGCTCGAAGAATTCAAAGACGAAATGCAAGAAATCCGTAAAGACGCTCTTGCAGAACGCGTGACTGCAGGCACATTGACACAGGAACAAGCCGATGAGATCCTTGCCGCGATGGAAGCCAATCAGGCGGCATGCGACGGAACCGGATCTGCACGGATCGGACAAAAAGCCGGCGCCGGATTAGGCAAAATGAATGGACAGGGTCAGGGAAGCGGCATGGGCAGAGGAACTGGAATGGGTCGCGGAGCAGGAAACGGGAGCGGAGTGTGCGCGGTTCAATAAATTGAACCCGGTTCAGAACAGGCGATTCAATCAACAGCGACAAACATATTCCACCAGTCAAAATCGCAAGGGCACAAGGGGATCGAAAAGAACCCTTTGTGTCCTTTTCTCTGTTTCTTGCTTTATATTTTACGAAATTGTTAAAGAATAAGGCAGAAATTTGAACCCTATTGACATTGAAAGCTGTCCGGTGTATAACGAAATTAGCACTCGAGGGGTGAGAGTGCTAATGTGAAAAAGAATACAAAATAAACCAAATTAGAAGTAAAGGAGTTGTTTATTATGGCTGGATTAGTTCCTTTTAACAAAAACAGATCCGGATTGCGCACGACAGGATTTGATGACTTTTACAACATGCTGGATAACTTTTTCGAGGATAGCTGGAGTCCGGCAAGAAACTTCATGCATGACACATTCAAATTGGATGTGCAGGAGAAAGAAGACGAGTATGCGGTCGAAGCAGAATTGCCAGGGGTAAAAAAAGAAGAAGTCAAGGTAGAGATGAACGACAACCGGTTGACGATCGCCATCGAACGGGAAGAAAAAATCGACGAAGAGAGAAAGAACTATATTCATAAAGAACGCAGGACAAGCTCCATGCAACGGCAAATCTACCTTCACGACGCACAGCCCGACGGTATCAAAGCGAAACTCGACAACGGAGTCTTGAGTATACAAATTCCAAAAGTTAAAACGGCGAAAAACAATCATAAAGTTGATATTGAATAAAAAACCGTGAAAATCCCAATAACGCAAGGCCACGCATGACGAAACAACCGAATGACACAGAAAGAGCTCATTTGCTGCCGGATACACCCCGATCCGGCAGCTTTTTTATTTCAGCCTTGAGGCGAGTTCACGCCAACGAGCGTGAACGAAATGGAATATGGGGACGGTTCTTGAATTTCATTTTATTTCGTTTATGAAATTCAAGAACCGTCCCCATATTCCATTTCGTTCCGCAAGCGATTCTCCTGGCTGCAAATCATTTTTATTCCCGTGAATTAGGCGTATAATATAATCAAAACAGAGGTATATGAACAGGCCCCCGGATGAAAAATCCATCGAAATCACACGAATCCGATCCCGGCGATCTCGATGGCCGGGATGACAAAAGCGACAGGAGGCAGGAAAAATGACAGGAATGACAATTGAAAAAATCCATGCAAGAGAAATTCTTGATTCACGCGGAAATCCGACCGTGGAAGCGGTTGTTGTCCTGGAATGCGGGGCGAAAGGCGTGGCAGCCGTTCCGTCCGGTGCGTCGACAGGAATTTTCGAAGCCGTTGAATTGCGGGACGAGGATCCTTCCCGCTATCTTGGCAAAGGGGTTATGAACGCGGTGATGAATGTGAACGACCAGATTTTCGGAGTGCTGAAGGGAATGGATGCTTCCAACCAGTCAAAAATCGATTCCACCATGATTGCGCTGGATGGAACACCAAATAAAGGTGCGCTGGGAGCGAATGCCATTCTGGCCGTTTCCATCGCGACAGCAAAAGCTGCTGCTGCGGCATTGGATATGCCGCTTTACCGGTATATCGGCGGAACCGACGCTCACATCCTTCCGGTGCCCATGATGAACATTCTGAACGGAGGGGCGCATTCTTCCAATAACATCGATATCCAGGAATTCATGATCATGCCGGTTGGTGCAAAAACGTTCACAGAAGCATTGCGATGGGGGGTGGAAGTGTTCCACCACTTGAAAAAGGTTCTTTCAAAAGCGAATCTTGCGACGGCGGTAGGGGACGAGGGGGGCTTCGCGCCGGACCTCGGCGATGACGAGGACGCGCTCAAAGCCATCATGCAGGCGATGAAAGACGCGGGATACAAACCCGGGACGGATTTCATGATCGCGATTGATGCGGCGGTCAGTGAATGGTATCTGCCGGATGGAACCTATCTTTTCCCAAAAAAGAAGATCAAAAAGACACGGGAACAGATGGTTGTCTTCTGGGAGGACCTTGTATCGAAATATCCGATTCTGTCGCTGGAAGACGGCATTGCGGAAGACGACTGGGAAGGCTGGAAGCTTTTGACCGAAAAGCTTGGCGGAAAGCTCCAGCTTGTGGGAGATGACCTTTTTGCCACGAATACGAAACGCCTTCAAAAAGGAATCGACCTGGGGATCGCCAACTCCATTCTGATCAAGCTGAACCAGATCGGGACGCTGACGGAGACCCTTGAAGCGGTACGCATCGCGCAGAATGCCGGATACACCGCAGTCATATCACATCGGTCGGGAGAAACCGAAGATTCAACCATCGCAGACCTTGCGGTCGCACTGAATGCCGGGCAGATCAAGACCGGTGCTCCCTCCCGCAGCGAAAGGGTCGTAAAGTACAACCGGCTGCTTGCCATCGAAGAAGAACTGGAAGACCGTGCGGTTTACCTGGGCAGAACCGCTTTGAAAAGGTGACACGAAAAGGTGACACGAAAAAGTGACACGAAAAAGTGACACGAAAAGGAGCTGTATGAATTCATCAAAATTGCCAGACAATCCGAACAATTCCATTGATTATTCCAATACGGTCAAACGCGAGATCTGGCTGGCCGGAGGCTGCTTCTGGGGCGTGGAGGCCTATATGCGCCGAGTGCCCGGGGTGTCCGGAACATCGGTCGGCTATGCGAATGGAAAAACAGACAATCCAACCTACGAGGAGGTTTGCCGGAACAATACCGGACATGCGGAAACCGTTCACGTCCAGTATGATCCGGGCCGGATCTCCCTGCCTGTCTTACTGCAGGAATTTTTTCATATTATCGATCCTACAAGCCGGAACCGCCAGGGCGGAGATGCGGGGGTACAATACAGGACCGGAATTTATTATAATGATCCGGATGAATTGGAAACCATTCGGGTCTTTATCAAAGAAGAGCAAAAAAAATACACCCGGCCGATCCTTACCGAAGTCGAACCGCTGATGCGGTATGACCCGGCAGAAGAATACCATCAGTCCTATCTTGAGAAAAATCCGAATGGATATTGTCATATTGCTTTCTAGGCGCGATTTAGCTTTCCAGTAAATTTGTATAGTTTCATTACTGTATTATGAGGATTCGGAATCTTGTTGAAAGAATGCGAGGTGAACAGCCATGGGTGAGATCATAAACTCTTATATTTTTCCCCATCCCCCGATCATCGTTCCCGGGATTGGCGAAGGAAGAGAAAAAGATGCCGTTGCAACCATTGACGCATGCAGGAAAGCCGCCGTAGAAATCGCAGAAGACGCTCCATCCACAATTCTGATATCAAGCCCCCATGCTCCCTGTTTCCGGGATTTTATCGTCATTTCCGATACGGAACGGCTGGCGGGGAATTTTGGCCGGTTTGGCCATCGGGAAATCTCAATGGACTTTGAGAACA
>CAZJXH010000043.1:0-18963 GCA_964549475.1 uncultured Oscillospiraceae bacterium | reverse complement strand
ATCTTATAATCCCTTCTCTGTTCTAATTTGCAATATTCATCCCAGTCTGGCCACTTCGATTTTCATACTACAATATTTTAACTTATTTAGCCATAAATTGACAGCCCATTTTGTAATGTTTTCAATAGTTATTATTTTTGACAAATTCTATTCTTCACTAAACAAGCTTTTTCAGGCTTTTTGGTAGGGGATGATTTCGACTTAGACACTGGATTGCGGGCCGGAATGGATGATTTTAGTAAAAACCGGCGAATATTTTTCCATGGGAGTATTCTCCGGTATGATAAATTTGACAAATCTTTTTTGGATGTCCTCTGCATCGATAATGATTTTTTCTTCTCCCCAGGCGATCGGCATGCCTCTATAGGAATCCATTTCATCAATGGATTCCTGCATCCGGGCTTGTACATCCTGTGGAGAATCCCATGTTTCGGAGGTCAGATCCATACTCTTGATAATTAATGCATTACCATTGTTGTATCCGGACAAGACAGGAAACCCAAATGGCAGGTTTCCCCCAAAACGCCGTCTTAAAATTTTGCCACGGCTAAAATTATCATAATGCCATACACTGGTGTTTCCAGTCAAACCAAGTTTTCCGCTATGATCCCCATGATCCCAAAGCCGAAGAGGGATAGAAAACCGCCTGTAAAATGTTCTGAACGGGGTATGAATCGTATAAGCACTTGTCAGCTTGATACTGTCTTCATATGTTTTACACTCGATAAATTCCATATGATTTGTGATTGCCGATAGGAATGAACGGTTTTTCTCGCATAATAGCTGATAATGGTCTCTAATCTGCTTTTTAAAAGACAATTCGTAAATTTCATTCAATACAAATTCCGTGGTATCATTATCTGCTTTCTTTCCAGATGCTTTTGAATACAAATCAGGGGCATATTCACTCAATACGCCAAGGAATGAAGCCTTTTCTGCTTCTTTTATTATTACGCTCTTGAACATCATCTCACAGCGAATCAGCGACATTTGCCAGATAAAGCAAAAAATCATCGCTAGAAAGAATGGAAACAAAAAGGCGATTTCTATGCTGAAAGATCCTTTTTTATTATGGTTCATTCCCCTATTTGCTGCAACGGTACCCGTCATATTGTCCCTCCGTTTTATAAATAATATCGCGGTACTCTACAGATATGGAAACCCCTGTATATAAAGAAGCATCAGATAGAAAAAGATTTTTGCGCATAATGCTTATCATCCGGTTGATTTTTACCTGTTCCGGAACCGCAAAAAGGAAAATCTGCAGATAATCCATATAATAGGTATCCATTTTTTCTGACTTATTGTTTGGAAACAATGCAATCCTCCCTCCTTTTATTAGCGTCCTGTAATCCTGTGCCGCGCCATTCATGCTGATCAATAATAATACAACCACTTCCATTGCTTTTTGAGGGATAGCAGCCGCACCTCCCGAGGCAAGAGCAATTGCGGCACACAAAGCAGAAGCGGTCATGCTGATTTCAATTTTTTTCGCATCATCTGACAGATTGGAAATCAGATGGATTAAAAATCGTATGGTTTCAATGGAAATCTTTGCGAAAAATTCATTGTTCGCCGATTTTTCACAGCCGAATATGATTTTTTCAATTTCCAATTTGTCTTGTACCGGCAAGGAGGAAATCATTCGGTTCCTTAAGTCTCTTCTTTCGATTTCAATCCCATCCTGCAGTCTTGTGTTGGCTTTGCAGGAAAACATTGTGGAAGCATAAAATTCCATACATAATTTATCATAGAACGAATTGCTTTCTATCTGATAAAACTGTTCCAGAAAGGAGGATATCTCATTCAGATTGTTTTCGGTCACCGTTAAGGATGATTTTATTTCTTTTGATAAATCCATTTCAAGCATGAAATTGCCGTTGCTGTTTTTTAATGCTTCTTCAACATTCGCCCAGGTGAACGCTTCGGATGTCTCGCTGCCCGCATTGGTTTGATACGCATCCATTTCAGTGGTTTGAAGAAGTCCGATGATCTTTTCAAAGCTGAATACAGTCTCTTCTTTCGTATCCATTATATCTTTCGCGCTCATTCTCTCTTTGGCATCCGATGACCCATCGGCTTCTTTCTCTCCTTTCGATCCGGTTGTATTATCAAGATGGTTGTTGTTTCTGGCGTCTGCTTTGCTGGATTCAATCAGTGTATTGATTTTTGTAAAACGGCTTAATAATTGCAAAGCGAGCTGCATCGGAACCCTGGGTCTGGAAAAATCCAGAATTGCCGTCTTCAGATTATTTCCGTCTTCAATCGGTTGAATTCCTTCGCACTTATAGAAGCTAATTCTTTCAATGCCGGCAGCTGCCATTTGAAACGAATCATCCATGCTGTTTTGTATTTGTGTCGCATAGATCCCATACCAATCCAATAGCTTCTCCGAATATTCCGATAAGACAAGATCCTGCTGTTGTATCAGCATTCCAGCAAGAAGCGTTTCGTCCGATCGTATGGAGGCCGCTTTCATTAATATCGTCATCAAGACGATAGTACATGTTGTAATAATTGCTATGAAGCAAGTGAATGAACCATTTTTATTGTTTCTCATTCGAAATAAATAAACCCTCCATTTTATTGAACACCGGAATGATTTCTTTTACTCCGCTTGCCGTATCCATCAGTAGAGTGAGTATATTCCGTTCTTTTACCGGATTGACTGCGATCATTTTTGACCATGAAATATTGTTTTTGTTTCTATTATTATTAAAATAATCCTTACTGCTATTTCGATTCCGATATGCTGAATGTTCATTCACCACACAGGACCATAGCGACTTGTTCGTAGAAGAGTACAGAAACGACTGGGCTTCCATGCATGCATTGTCGGCGGTTTGTTCATAGAGCTGGATTGAAAAAGAAAGTATTCCTGCTGTGATAGCCATCGTGAGCGGAATCACAAGCGCAGCCTCCAACGTTAGTGCCATATCAAGTCCTCCTTTTAAATATATCGAGTGTTTAGTAAAGATATTTTTTGTATAGCAAAAAGCCCCTTCATTGGTTCATGATACCAAGAAGGGGCTTTGATGTACATTCCTTAAAAACCTACAATTCCAAATAATAATCTACATTTTTTATTCAATAAATCAGGTTATTATCATCGTTATCGCAATGCCGCATTCAATTCGTTCTTTAATTTGTTCAGCAATCTGGTTTGCGCCTTGTTCACAATATCGTCTGTCAAAGTACCGTCCTGCGATCGGAAAACCAGTTTGTATGCAACTGATTTTTTATTCTCTTCGATTTGTTTTCCGGTATAGATATCAAACAGCTGCAACGATTCCAGATATTGACCGCCAAATTTGCGGATGTGTTCATCCACGGTCGCGATGGGGATTGTCCTGTCCAATATCAAGGCAAGATCACGGGTCATGGAGGGGAATTTCGGCAGCGGAGAAAAGGATTTCTTGGCAGATGCCTTTGAGAGAAGCGCTTCCAGATCCAGGATTAAAACAATAGTTTCCAATGGTGCGTTCATCCGTGCCGCAACATCCGGGTGAATAAATCCAAGGATGCCGATTTCGGTTTCTCCGTCATAGATGCTGGATGTTCTGCCGGGATGGAAGCTGGAATGGCTGGTACAAGGTTTGAATCCGGGATTCTTCACACCGATCTGGCGCATCAGTTCCTGCACGGTTCCTTTCACATTGAAGAAAGACGCTGCTGTTTCATACCGGTCCTTTTCGACATAGTAAAGCACACCCAGCGTGTCTTTTTCGAATGGGAGTTCCTTGTTTGGGTCTGGATTTTTAATATATACTTTTGCAATTTCAAAAATCTTGATTGAGTCCACTCCGCGGTTCCAATTTGTTGAAGCAATCTCAAGCAGGCTTCCCAGCAAAGTGGTCCTCATCACACTGTAATCTTCCCCCAATGGATTGGCAATCCGGATCGCATCTCTCAGTGGATCGCCTTCTGGCACGCATAGCCGGTCGAAAATGCCCGGGCTTGTAAAAGAATAGGTACAGGCTTCATAGTATCCGTTTGAACGCATGATCATGGAGATGGACTCTTTTTGTTTCTGATAAAGGTTCAATCCGCCCAGTGTTGTCGATTTTCCGGATAAAAGAGTCGGTGTGATTTTGCTATATCCATAAAAACGGGCGATTTCTTCAGACAAGTCCACCTCGTGTTCCAGATCCGGGCGAAAACTTGGAATTTCTACGAAACGCTTCCCTTCTTCAACGACAAATCCACACTCGATTTTTTCTAATATAGCAATCATATCCTTTTCGGAAACATCGGTTCCAAGAAAATGGTTGATCCGCTCCGGACGGAATTCGATTCGTGTGGTTTTTTTCTTAACCGGATACAAATCCAGCTCATCTTCACTGACTTCTCCGCATCCCAGCAGTTCAACCAGCTCGCATGCGCGGTCCATCGCCCGTTTGGCATTGTTTGTATCCAGTCCTTTCTCAAAACGCGAAGAAGACTCCGTGCGCAATCCTAATTTTTTCGCTGTCAGCCGGACATTGATTCCGTCAAACGTTGCGGATTCGAATAAGATTGTTTTTGTCGTATCTTTGATCTCGGAATTCTCTCCGCCCATGATCCCCGCCATTGCAACCGGTTTGTGCGCATCGGCGATGACCAGCATGGTATCATCCAGTTGATGCTCGGATTCATCCAGTGTTTTCATTTTTTCTCCGTTGGCTGCCCGGCGAATCAAAATGGTCTTTTCGTGAAGCTCTTCAAAGTCAAATGCATGCATGGGCTGTCCCAGTTCCAGCATGACGTAATTGGTTATATCAACGATGTTGTTGATCGAACGGACCCCGGCATCCCGCAATCTTGATACCATCCATTCCGGAGAAGGTCCGATTCTGATGTTTCTTACCGCGCGGGCAATATATCTCTGGCAAAGAGCCGGTTCTTTTATTTCGACATGAATGATGCTTTTTACTAAAAATCCGGGAGTCCCTCTGACTTTTGATGTCATCGGAGTAAACGGCGTGTCCATTGTGATTGCGGTTTCACGCGCCAGTCCCTCTATGGAGAGACAATCCGGCCGGTTGGAGGTGATTTCAAAATCAATGATGGATTCGCCCAAACCAAGAACAGACAAAATGTTTTGCCGGATTGGCGTACCGACTGGCAGAATGTAAATTCCGTCCTTTGCCGCATCAGGGAAATCCTCGGCAGTATAACCCAGTTCTTCGATGGAACAAAGCATGCCTTCCGATACAACACCACGCAATTTTCCAGTTTTGATTTTTAAATTGTTGGCCAGAGTGGAGCCGTCCAGTGCGACCGGCACGATGTCTCCAACCGATACATTGGTTGCCCCGGTTACAATTTGTAAAGTTTTATCGCCGACATCGATTTTGCATACAACCAGTTTGTCTGCATCCGGATGTTTGGTTATTTCATTGATTTTTCCTGTCACAACCTTTGTGATTTCTTCGCCTGTGGTTTCGATCCCTTCCACTTTCGACCCGGTAAGCGTCATTTTATCAGCGATTGTTTTGACCGGAATCTCTTTGATTGGAGTAAAGTCGTTCAACCAAATAATTGGTGCTTTCATATTGTTCCTCCTGTTAAAAAAAGCTTTTATTCTGTTTCATTCATATTCATCCCGTCAGAAATTAAAATTGACTTAAAAAGCGCATGTCGTTTTCAAACAGACTCCGGATATCATCAATCCCGAACCGGGCCATCGCCGTTCTTTCGACACCGATTCCGAATGCAAATCCACTATAGATCTCCGAATCAATCCCGCAATTCTCCAAAACCTTGGTATGAACCATCCCGGCGCCCAGCACTTCAACCCATCCTTCCCCCTTGCAAGTCTTGCAGCCTTTTCCGCCACAGGTCCAGCAAGTAACGTCCACTTCACAGCTCGGTTCTGTAAAAGGAAAATGATGGGGTCTGAGACGTATTTGCGTCGTTTCACCAAATAAACGTTTTGCAAACAATTGGAGGCATCCGATCAGATCGCCCATGGTCACTCCCTTGTCTACCACCAGGCCTTCGACTTGATGGAAAATGGGGGAATGAGTCGCATCGATCGCATCCGAACGGTATACTTTGCCGGCACTGATGATTTTTATCGGCGGAGCATTCTTTTCCATAACACGGATTTGGACGGGAGAAGTCTGCGTCCGCAGCAAAACATGGTCATTGATATAAAAAGTGTCCTGTGTATCTCTTGCCGGATGTCCATACGGGATATTCAACAATTCAAAATTGTAATGATCCAGTTCGATCTCAGGTCCTTCCGCTATTGTGAATCCGAGGCCTAAGAAGATTTCGCTGATTTCGTCAATCGCTTGAGTGATTGGATGTTTGCTTCCAATTAAATGACTATTTCCTGGAATGGTGACATCAATCGCATCGGCAACTAGTTTTATAGATTTTTCTTTGCCTGACAAAAGCACTTCTTTCATCTGGATGCATTCTTCCATTTCTTCTCGGATCTGATTCGCCATTTGCCCGACAACCGGCCGTTCTTCAGGAGAAAGGCCGCCCATTCCGCGTAGTACCTGAGTCAATTCCCCTTTTTTCCCAAGAAACTTCACCTTGATCTGTTCCAAATCAGCCGTTTTTTCCACCTGCTCCAGATCATTCATGAACAATGTTTTAATTCGAGATAAATTTTCCTTTAAGTCTGTCATAATTTCCCTCCATATATAAAAAAATACCCTCATCCACAAAACGGGACGAAAGGTATACACCTACCGCGGTACCACCCGGCTTCTGCTTAAAAAAGCAGCGCTCAAAAATATTGTTAACGGAACCACCCGTTGACTCCTACTAAATAAATTTTTCGGAATCACCGCTCGAAAGTGAACTTCGGCATTTATTCATCGCGGTTGCTCGCAGCTGGTAACAACACACTCTCTGGGGATGAATCAAATACGTACTCTCTTCGTCATTGCGTTTCATTGATCTATAAATTACCCATTAATATATCATTCAAATCAACCTGTGTCAATATTCTGATATAATTTTCAGTAGATTTCAGTAGATTCAGTAGATTTCGGTAGATTTTATAGATCTTTTCCCCTCCGTCATCATGAATATTGAGATGATTTAAAATTCCATTGTTTTGACTGTGACAAGATGAATCTGCTTTAACTTCCATTCAAGCTCTTTTGCCATTTCCGGCTTTGAATCGATGAATTCCAGCAGGATAATTCCCCTTTCGCTGCAAGAGTCCTCTGACGCTTCATGGACGCCAAGTCTTGTCCGGATATAGCATCCGTATTCCGATAAAAGCTTTTGTACATCATTCACCGTATTCTGTCTTTGTTCCAGTTGAATCCCCATGATTATTTTTGTCATAAAATATTCCTCCTCGCTATTCATTTGATCATGATTTTATTATATACCAAAATATATATTTTATATTAATATATACAATTTAACATTGGATTCCTTTTTGCGAAAAAATACGCTATAATATGAGCTACAAAATCATTACGGTACTTAATTGATTTTCGATAATTCTACATCTTTTTAAATTAAAACATATAATTATTATACGAGGAGACCTATAAATGAAAATTTTTCGAACAGTGAAATTTCTTGTCGCTTCATGGGTATTATTCTCTATTCTTTTTCTCATCGCTTCTTGCTCCAATAAAGTAGCAACTACTGTCACATTATCAACCATCAACCCTTTGTTCAGTGCTGCTGACATCCAGGGAACGTCTCTTCAGAGCGGGAATTTGTACTATAATGGATTTTTGTCTTCAGATGGAAAGGTTCTTTTTTATCAGTCTGTCGATGGAAAATCGTTGGTGAAAAGTGATTACGACGGTAAGAATCAAACGGTTTTATCCAATCGGTTTCCATCTTTTATAAATATAGTCGATAATGTCGTATATTTCATTGAAGGATCCGCTTCCGGTAAAATTTACAAGATTGATGCGGATGGAAAAGGAGAGACAATGGTCCTTGATTCCAATGTCAAGTCCCTGATTGTCACCTCCGACTATATGTTTTTTATTGACACAAAAGATGGGTTCGTTTACTCTGCTCTTCATGATGGAAGTAAAAAATCTCTTATCCTTGATAAAATTTCCAGTCAGATCCAGTTGATCCGTAATAAAATATATATAATGCTTGACGAGGAATCCAAAGGAATTTACATTTTCCCGATTGCAAATCTGAAATCCGCCAGTAAGTCCGTTTCGGCGATAACCGATCATTCATCCGGAACAGCAGATGCCGAGGCCCCGGCGATATCGGACGGAGGATCCGCAGCCAGCTCACAAGATGGTTCCGTTGCTCCAACCGTTACGGCGCAAGCACCGCGAAACGATGTCGGTTTTAAAGAACTGCTCAATTCAAAGAATGAATTTAACAGTATAAATATAAATGAAGATCAATTTTTTTATATTAATGACGAAAATAATTCTTTTGTCATCGTCAACAAAGATAAAAAGCAGAGTACATTTTTGAAAAAATCATTGTTCTCTTCTTTTATCCTTTCCGATTATTATATCTACTATATCAATTCGAATGATGAATCACGATTATATCGGATATCTATAACAGATCCTTCTGACAATGAGATGATCGTCAATGACCGGGTTTTTCAATTTGTTGTATGCGGCAACAGTGTTTATTATCGAAGAGAAGGAAAATTAGAGATTTTTCGCACATCAATAGAAGGTGGAATCTCCGATAAAATATCGTAATAATAAAATGGCTGCTGAAGATTTTAAAACAGCCGGAGCATGGAATGATTCAGCTGGCCTAATTCCCGGCGATCATAAATGGATTGCTTCTCTTTTCCTCTCCAAGGGTGCTTTGAGGGCCGTGTCCGCTATAGATAACAATGGAATCATCGTATTGTTTCAATCGAAGCAGGGACTGTTCAAGCTGAACAGGGCTTCCGCCGAGATCGGTTCTGCCGGCGCTTCCATGAAACAGGGTATCGCCTGTGAACAGTGCTATATTTTTATGGTTTTCAGTTAACAAGATGCAAATGCTTCCCATGGTATGGCCCGGGGTATGAAGAAACTGAAGGGTTATATTTTCATCAATATTCAATATTTCACCGTCCGCGACCTTTTTATCCGGAATGGTGTATTTTTTATCTGCCATAAAAAAAGTAGATGCATTCTTAACACTATCTTTAAAAGACGGGAATTCCAAAAGATGACAATAAACAGGAGCTCCTGTCGCTTCCCGGATTTCTTCAATACAGGATATATGGTCATAATGGCAATGCGTAACAATGATCGCCTTAAGTGGCTTGATGAATTTCGGCAGGATGGACATGGAAACACTGGGATCAATCAGAATCAATGCATTATTTGTCTCGATTAAGTAAGAATTGGATTCTATTGGTCCATATGGATATTGTTGAATTTTCATAGCAGCATCTCCCTCAAATAGAATAATGGCAGGATTACTATTATTGTAGCAGTCCTGCCATTGATTAATCAATCTTTTTTGATAAAAATTTCCATTAAAAGTTCTGTTTAGTAAGTGATTCCCTGCTGATACATCGCAGTTGCCACTTTTTCGAATCCTGCAATATTGGCACCCAGCATCAGATTGTCCGGATCCCCGTATTCTGCAGCTGCCATGCTTGCATTTTGATAAATAGAAATCATGATATCCTTCAGTTTTTTATCCACCTCTTCAAAAGTCCAGCTGTATCTCATGCTGTTTTGGCACATTTCGAGAGCGGAAGTTGCAACGCCACCGGCATTTGCCGCTTTAGCCGGTCCGAAAACCAATTTTGCTTTGAAATACTGTTCGACTGCTTCGGGTGTCGATGGCATATTGGCACCTTCGCCGACCGCTTTGCATCCATTGGCAATTAGAATTTTCGCGGATTCCTCGTCAATTTCATTTTGAGTCGCCGATGGCAGTGCGATGGTACAAGGAATGCTCCAGATCCCTCTGCAGCCTTCAACGTATTTTGCATCCGGACGATATTTCAGATATTCACTGATACGTTCTTTTTTTGCTTCTTTAATTTCTTTGATCGCATCTAGATCAATCCCCTGCGGATCATGGATATAGCCTTCCGAATCACTCAATGCAACAACAGTGGCTCCTAATTGCGATGCTTTCTCTGCTGCATAGATCGCAACATTTCCGGAACCGGAAATCGTGACCGTTGCACCGTTGAATGAAATGTTCTTTTTCTTCATCGCTTCTTCCATAAAATAGCAAAGACCATATCCTGTTGCTTCTGTACGAGCCAGTGATCCGCCCCATGTCAGTCCTTTTCCGGTTAAAACGCCTACAAAATTATTCTGTAGTCTCTTGTATTGTCCATACATGTAGCCAATTTCACGACCACCGGTGCCAATGTCTCCAGCAGGAACATCCGTATCAGGACCAATGTGTTTTGATAGTTCTGTCATGAAGCTCTGACAAAAACGCATGACTTCCCTGTCGCTTTTTCCTCTGGGATTAAAATCCGATCCGCCTTTTGCACCGCCGATTGGCAATCCGGTTAAAGAATTCTTCAAAATTTGTTCAAACCCTAAAAATTTGATAATGCTCAGGTTAACCGAAGGATGTAGACGCAAACCACCTTTATAAGGTCCGATGGCACTGTTGAACTGTACACGATATCCGCGGTTGACCTTTACTCTGCCTTGATCATCAATCCATGTTACACGGAACATGACCTGTCTTTCGGGCTCGACAATACGGCTGAAAATTCCGGCTTCCACCCATTCCGGATGTTTTGCCGCAACGGGTTCAAGGGATTCGAATACTTCTTTTACTGCTTGATGGAATTCTGTTTCATTTGGATTTCTTGAAATTACCTGTTCAAATATTGGTTTTAGAATTTTCATTGCAAATACCCCTTTGTATGCATATTATGAATTTTTCGAGCTGTTCACTTTCATAATTATAAAGATGCTTGCAATTATTGTCAACTAAAATATTAGCAAAATGAATGAATTTAACACACTTCTTTCATTTTGCTAATATTTTTGTGATATTTTAATATTTGTTTGGATAATTTGCATGAAATGAAGTGAAATCTTTTATTTCGAAATACTTGCAATGCAAGAACATGCAATTAAAGTTTCATTATTTAAGCAATTCTCTCCAGTCCAAATCTCCACGGTCAATTGCCAGGACCAGTATCTCTGCTGACGCAATATTCGTCGCATAAGGGATTTGGTTCATATCACAGGCTTTCAGCAGTTCATTCGGAGTAGAATATTCTTCGAACATCGGATCTCTCAAGTAAAGCACCGCGTCAATTTCATTGAACATGACTTTTGATGCGAATTGATCGAATCTTCCGGTTATATCCGTCGACACTCCAATGACTCGAAGGTTCGTCGCTTCCGAAATGAGCCTCGCAAGATTGGATACGGAATAAGTCGTATGCCGTGTTAGAATCTGGCTGTATGCAGTGCAAAAGTTAACGAGCAATTCATTTTTCTGATTATCGGCCAAAAGGACAATCTTCACGGTATACCCCTCCATAGCAATTCATATAATTATTTTATCTATTCTATTTTAACCATCCATCGCTCTTCATACAAGAGGTTTATTGATAAAATGTCTAAATATATTGAAAGTTTAACATATTTACCATTTATTTACTATAATTTTGTTCAACCCGTTTAAAATTTCCGCAAGAAACGATTGATGAAGTTCATAATTAACCATAAATCGGATTTATTCTACGAGAGGAATGGTGATTGTCTCATAATCCACTGTCGTATCCAATCCAAAATATGCAGTTAGTAAATCCTTTGTCAATCCCATGGTTTTGGAGCCCCATACCCCTTTTTCGATAATCTGGGCAATGGCAACCTCTGGATTATCTGCAGGAGCGTAACTAATGAAAAGCGCATTGGAAGAGGATTTGTCTTCATTGCCGGTTTCTGCTGTTCCTGTCTTGCAGGCTATTTTTATTGGAAAATTCTTGAACATGCTGCTTGCTGTTCCTTCATTGCTTTGGGATACCGCCAGCATTGCAGCCCGAATGGTCTCAATCGTCCCACTTTTAAGCGGCAAGGTCACTGGCGCTTCTCCCCCGGATTTCAATATGGTTCCATCGGCTCTGGTGATTTCCTTGATCACATGGGGTGTTGTGAGCAATCCGTTTGACAAGGCAGAAGCATAACGGGCAAGTTGTATGATTGTATATTTATTATCAAATTGACCGATCGCAGTCTGAGCGGTATCGGCGGGAAACCATGTTTGATCCGCTGGATTCTGGCGCAGCAGTTTTTTTGTTGTACGATTGGAACGATATCCCTTCTCTTCTGATGGCAGATCGATTCCGGTATATTCACCGAGACCCAGTGTTTTCATCCACTTATCCAGTTTGTCGATTCCGATTGCAACCCCGAGCTTGTGAAAATAGATATTGCAGGATGTCGCCAATCCGCGGGTTAACGTCAGGTTTCCATGCCCGCTCACTGGATATTCCAGGCATTTGAACGGCCATTCTCCAATGATCTCGGATCCGCCGCAGCGGATATTGGTATTGATGCCCTCCTCGGTTGCCGCAAGAGCTGTAATCGGCTTGAATGTCGATCCCGGTGCGTATATCTCCATAATGGCCCTGTTCAGCATTGGCTTGTCTTTTTTATTGGTTAAGGCAGCGGTTACTCTTTCCTCGCTTGACTTATCATATTGCGCCATTGCAAAATCATTGGGATCAAAGCTTGGATAGCTTGCCATGACAAGTGTCTCCCCGTTTTTGACATCAAGCATCACAATCGCTCCGGAGTCCGCATCTCCTTTGTTTTTGTCTTTTGGATTGTTCTTGATGAATTCGATGTTTTTTTCGAGCGAGTCCATGGCAACCTTCTGCAGCCGCATATCGATTGTCAGCATGATATCATTGCCAGCAACCGGCTCTATTCCGATGTCTTCCGAAAAATAGACCTCATCGTCCCCTTGCGCAGTTAAAATATTGTAAGGACGAACTCCGTTTGTTCCTTTTAAATATCGTTCCGCAGATGACTCAACGCCTGATTGTCCGATGCTGTCCGTCATAGAGTATCCCGCACTCTGTAAGTCAGCATACTGCTTAGACGTTATAGGCCTCATATAGCCGATGACATGCCCAAGGTATTTCGCATCGGGCAGATATCGCCGTTCAGACTCCACTCCGGACAAGATGCCCATAAATCGGTAATTCTGTTCTTCCAGCCTTGTAATAACGCTTTCGTCCACGTCTCTTGCGATTTCAACTGGTGTACCGTTTATAAAGGACCAGTTGTCCAAATAAATCTGGTAGCGGATTCGAATGATCCGATAGGCGTCTTCTATCGAGATCGTATCGTCAATGTCAAACAGAGTATGTCGCAGATAATCAAAAAACTGGGTCGCATCCATTTTTGCGTATTTTTTATCCTCGAAAGACACAAGGCTTCCATCTGTGCTTTTTTTAAGATTGAAGGTGTTCTTGTTCATCTGCCATGCAAGAGTCTCATCCTCTGATTTAACAAATTTGAACGGGTTGATGGTCAGATAGTCCATAATGGTATCCGTATAGGCTATATTGTTTTCCTCCAGGAATTGTGCAAGATCCAGAATCATGGCATTGAATTTTTTGTTCTCCAGGTCCGCGTTGCATAGATAAAGAACATTGATGTTCACGGATACTGCAAGCGGTACGCCATAACGGTCGTATATATTTCCGCGCGGCGCAGTGACAACGCGTTCTCTTGAAACACCCAGTGTCGATTGGCCGATGCCAATGCCCGATGCCGGGCTTAACTGCAATAAAGCGGTATTGATTATGATAAAGATCCCAAAAATCAAGAATAAAATAGATAAAATCGCATATCTGCTGCGGAAAAACGATAAGGATTTTGTTTCAACACTTGTTTTTTCATTATTTTTATATATTTCTTGAAATGAGTCCATTTTTTTAGCAGAATATGGATTTTTTCCAGAAATGTCTCTCTTTTCAAATGGTGTATTTATCTTTAATATTTTTGAGAAAAATCGATCTATAATTTTACATTTCATCATCGGCCTCCACGTTTATATGCAAGAGTGCTTCCATTGCATCACCATAATGCGTCTTCCGTTTTCTTCTCATCCGATATTTTTGTAATCCCGTGTGTTTTATAAGGACCGAACAGCTTCAGTAAAAAGTATAAAACCACTGCGACAATTGTATTCATTATAACGATGGGAAAAAATTGATGCTGTGCCACCCAGATACTATATTGAAGGAGAGGCTGCGACACAGAAAAAAACACCATGGAGATCGCCGTCAGAAAAACAGTGTATACCAATGAAGCAAATATCACCTGAACCAGTGCAAGCAGTATATTACGAGTTAATATTTTTTTTAAAAAAAGCGATGCGATGATTCCACAAAACAGGCAAATCAACATGCTCAGTCCTAAAAACCGTCCACAATAGGCATCCCGCAGGAATCCCGCCAAAAGGCCGATGACCACTGCATCCATTGTTCCATATAAATAACCGGTTAAAACAGTAAAAACAAAAAGCAGATCTGGTTTTACTCCGAGAATTGAGACATAATCCGGCAATGAAAATTGAATGACGGAAAGAATAAATAAGAAAATCGCATAGACGGAAACAATACGGATTCGCGTTTTATTCACTCTGTCAACCGCCCTTTCATAATGAAAACATCCGTAAGGGTTCTATAATCGGTATAAACTTTCAAGACTGCGATCTTTTCAATTTTCTGATCATCATTGCGGATTTCAACAATAGTCCCGATCGGTACCCCCGGTGGATACAGACCGCCCAGGCCGCTTGTGATGACTTCGTCACCCACTTGGATTGACGTATAATCCGATATCTTGTCTACGATGCAATACCCTTTGCTTTTTAATGTGATATCGCCCCGCACCCGGACCGCGCTGCCGCTGGCGGTATTCATTTTTGCGCTGACAACGCTGCCTTCGTTTAGAATCGGCAGGATTTTGGATGAGGTAAGGTCGCTTGAAAGAACCCGTCCAACCAGGTTCATCTGTGCATCAACAACCGCATAGGAAGTGCTGTCTTCAACAACGATCTTCTCTCTTGTCCCGATATTGACCCGGAAAACATCGAACCAGTCTCCCGC
This sequence comes from uncultured Oscillospiraceae bacterium, assembly GCA_964549475.1. Classification (GTDB taxonomy): domain Bacteria; phylum Bacillota; class Clostridia; order Saccharofermentanales; family UBA5734; genus JBBQKF01. The sequence goes on along the minus strand of CAZJXH010000043.1, from coordinate 3,950 downwards.
ATCCCGTGTCAGTATGGAAGCGCCAAGTAATTCATAATCCGAAAAGATTTCTTTGATTTTAAATGCGTCTTTCAGTTCTTCCCATCTTCTGCCGTTTTCTTCCAGTGATTTCACCTGTTGCTCCAGCCGGGCATTCTCTTCTTTTAGCTGGATGTTTTCATCCCTTATTTTCGCGCTGCTCGATACCGATTCAAAAAATCCTGTGATACCGTTTGTTGTTTTCAGCAATAAGGAGTGGATCGGATTGGTGATAAATGAGATCGGGCTTGTTATTGAATTCAGCGGGCTTCCGGGAATAGACGAATAAATCAGGATGGATAACACAAACAGTGTTGCGACAACAATAATGAACACTTTATTTTTTTTATTTTTGTTTTTCAATGGTTTGCTCCGTTCCCTCTCATTGCTCCCATCATACCGCAAAAATAGCGATTATTCAATAATTTTGCAAATGGAAATGATCGGCAGCTCTTTTCTACTTCACTATGTTTGTATTTTTTGTCAGAATGGACTGGATGCTTTCAAACCCTGCTCTTCCAATAATAATATGGTCCATAATCGGAATATCCAAATCTTTTGCGATATTTGACAGAGATAACGTTGTTGTAAAATCACTCTTGGAGGGGGTTGGATTGCCACTGGGATGGTTGTGGACCAATATGATGGAAGCGGCATTATATCGCATGGCGTCTCTGAATACCCATCTTGGAGAAAACATGGCAGTTTTCACACTTCCGCTTGCACTTTTCACAATTTTTATCAAAGCATTTTTATTATCCAGCAATACAATACGAAGTTCTTCATTGGCCAACTGCTGCATTTCCTCTTGTAAATACGCTGCCACGTCCGCAGGAGTATGAATGATTGTCTCCTCACATCGTGGATTCATGCGGGCGATTCTTCTGCCAAGCTCCACACCCGCTTTGATCGATATCGCTTTGACTCTGCCTACTCCGGGAATCAATTTCAGATCTTCTATTGGAATCTGGCACAAGAACGATATGCCCTGTTTTTGAGAATCAAGGGCAAGGATTTTCTGAGCCACGGTGATAGCGGGAGTTCCTTTTGTTCCTGTTTTAAGCAGAATCGACAGCAATTCGGCATCGGTTAAGGAATTCTCGCCATCTTGCTCCAACTTTTCATAAGGCTGGTCTAAAAGAGGAAGTTCTTTCATTCGAATCGGAGATTCGCAATTCCTTCCGTTTTTTATTTTAGATGACGAGATATTTTTCTCATACCTGGTCTTCTTGTTGTTTTGACTGTTGTTTTCCGTCTGTTTTTTCATGAATTGCACTCCTGACATTCTTTCTTGATTCGTCCAATTCATTTAATATTATTTCAAAACAGCGTTGCTTAAAATTCTGCGCTTCCTGTTGTTCTCGGATAAGGAATAACATCCCTTATATTTGAGACGCCAGTCAGGTACATGATCATTCGTTCGAATCCAAGACCGAATCCGGCGTGTCTTGTTCCGCCATAACGCCTTAAATCAAGATACCACCAATAATCTTGCGGATTCAGTTTCAATTCTTCCATCCGGCTTAAAAGCTTTTCGTAGCTATCCTCTCTCTGGCTGCCGCCGATAATCTCTCCGATCCCGGGTACAAGGCAGTCCATGGCGGCTACTGTTTTCCCGTCAGGATTCTGTTTCATATAAAATGCCTTGATTTCTTTTGGATAATTTGTAATAAACACCGGTTTCTTGAAAATCTGTTCGGTAATGTATCGTTCGTGCTCGGTTTGAAGATCCACTCCCCATTCGACCGGATATTCAAATTTCTCTTTCACTTTTTTCAACTCAATAATTGCTTCATCATAGGTCATGACACCAAATTTGCTTGTTGTGATATTTTTTAAGCGTTCGAGCAGACCCTTGTCGACAAAAGTATTGAAAAACTCCATCTCTTCCGGGCAATGGTCAATCACATATTGAATAATATATTGAAGCATATCCTCTGCCAATTTCATGTCATCGTTCAGGTCTGCAAAAGCGATTTCGGGTTCAATCATCCAAAACTCTGCGGCGTGTCTGGCTGTATTGGATTTTTCTGCCCGGAAGGTCGGTCCGAACGTATAGATTTTATTAAAAGCCATTGCGTATGTTTCCCCATTCAATTGTCCGCTTACGGTAAGGCTTGCCTGTTTCCCGAAAAAATCCTCACGGTAATCCACTTCATTGGATTCTTTCCTTGGTGGATTATTCATGTCAAGAGAGGTGACACGAAACATTTCTCCGGCCCCTTCGCAGTCGCTGGTGGAGATGATCGGGGTATGGACATAGACAAAGCTCCGGTCCTGGAAAAATTTGTGGATGGCGAACGCTGCGACAGAGCGCACACGAAACACTGCGGAATATAAATTTGTTCTTGGTCTCAAATGGGCAATGGTCCGAAGGTATTCTGCCGTATGGCGTTTGGGCTGCAATGGATATTCCGGAGGACATGATCCTTCCAGGACAATTGTATTCGCTTTGATTTCAAAAGACTGTTTCCCTGATGGGGTTAGTATCAGTTCGCCGGTTACTAAAATGGAGGAACCGTTTCCAAAATGCACCACTTCGTCATAATTTCTGATGCTGTTTTGTTCGATGACGATTTGAACATTTTTAAAAAACGATCCGTCGTTGAAATCGATAAATCCAAACTGCTTCTGATCTCTTAGATTTCTGATCCATCCTGCAAGATGCACCATTTGATTTTCGTATTTCCCAGGGTTCTGATACAGTTCCCTATTTGTAACAATATTTTGTTCCATTTCCCTTACCCTTCCCTTCTTATTTCAAGCAGCAGTTCTTGTATTTTTTTCCGCTTCCGCAAGGGCAAGGGTCATTCCTGCCGATTTTTTCGTTATGGACAATTTTTGAGATTCGATATTGTTTTGAAATCTCGTTTCTTTTTGATTCGTCCAGTACGTTGTTCCATTCCTTCAAATTATACAGCCAGTCTGCTTTCGCCTCATGCATTTTCCAGTAAAGCTTCTCGTAGTCAATCTCCATTCGGATGGTGGATTCTTCAATGATACTATCCAAATCAAGCGGGGTTTTAATGCTTTCGTTGATGCCATCCAAAAAGCCCATGAATATAGTGATCTCCCCATTAAATCCGAGTGTTTGGGATAAATCGGCCACTTTCCCTTCCAATTTCATCGGATAGGATTCTAGAATCATTTTATAAGCGGATTCTTCAAGGGAATAATACAATTTGGCAAATTCATTATATTCTTGTTTGTTTTCGTCGTTCTGGATCTTATTTTTCCATTCTTCAAATATCGACATTTCGTTTTCCCTTCCTTATGTACATGATTTATTACAAGTCTAAACAACGGTTTGTGTTATATCATTTTTTTTATTTGCCTGGTTCTCTGAAGCTTATGCTTCGTAATTTTTTGCGACGGCTTTCAAAAAATCCTCCGTTGTCAGCACATCGATTTTATCAAGCTGGCATAAGCTTTTTAGATCACCGGTGACAGATCCCTGTTCAATTGTCTGTATAGAGGCTTTTTCCATGGAATCGGCAAACATTGCAAGATCCGGCAATTGATCCAGTTCGCCTCTTTTTCTCAGTGCTCCGGTCCAGGCGAAAATCGTCGCCATCGGATTGGTTGATGTCTTCTCGCCTTTCAGGTATTTATAATAATGCCTGGTCACGGTTCCATGGGCCGCCTCATATTCATATACGCCCTGGGGGGAGACCAGCACGGAAGTCATCATTGCAAGGCTTCCGCATGCGGAAGCGACCATGTCGGACATGACGTCCCCGTCATAATTCTTGCATGCCCAGATCAGCCCGCCATCGCATTTCATAATCCTGGCGACCGCGTCATCAATCAAGGTGTAAAAATATTCGATATCTGCTTCTTTGAATTTATCGGCGAATTCCTGATCGAATACTTCCTGGAAAATATCTTTGAAACGGTGATCATAAATCTTCGAAATGGTATCCTTGGTCGCA
>CAZJXH010000042.1:0-19292 GCA_964549475.1 uncultured Oscillospiraceae bacterium | reverse complement strand
ACAAAAAGAAAATCGGTCGCCGTAAAAATTCTTCTTGGTCTGCTGATTGCACTCCCTGTGATGATCCTTGTCATTCTTCTGTTGTCTTCCGCCGACCCTGTTTTTAAAATGATTTTCCGTTCTATTCTGGATTTCATCTCAATTGTCACTGCAGAGGAGATTGTATCCACTCTTTTCCTGGCCGTTTTTTGTTTTCCATTCATTTTCAGTCTTTTCTATACCTATTTGACAAAATGGAAAGACGCTTCGATATCAAAAGAACTGCCGTCCGGACAAACAGCCCGATTTCATCTGGATTCCGTTGTTGTCGCCACATTCCTGTTCTGCGTGAATATTCTCTATGGTATTTTTGCTTTTGTACAGTTTTCGGCGCTTTTCGGCGCGTTCAACATGACGCTGCCGGAAAACATCACTTATGCGGAGTATGCAAGGCAGGGATTTTTCCAACTCGCCGCCATTGCGTTTATCAATCTGGTTTTTGTCGTTTTGAGTGTCCTTTTTACCCAAAGGCAGAGTGTTTCAGGGACGGTTGTCCGGGTCCTCTCGGTGCTGCTTGTGCTCTTTACCTTTGTCCAGCTCGCTTCCGCGGCATATCGCATGAAAATGTATATTGATGTGTTCTCCCTGTCCAAACTCCGTGTGCTGGTGAGTATTTTCATGGGGCTGATCGCTCTGCTGCTTCTGCTGGCTTTGATCAAAGAGTTTTCCCCGACATTCAAATTTTTAAAATCCTGCATGATCGCAGCAGTGCTTGTCCTGCTCTTTACCAATTATATCAATACGAACGCATGGATTGCCAAGTACAATACCACTCGTTATTTTGAAAATGCAGCACAGATCAGCCATTCGGAATCCTTGCAGAAATCCGTCTCCGATTCCTCCGACGATTTTTCTGCCGATTCCTCCACTGGCCTATCCGATGAATATGCCGGCGCCTCCCGGATCGATACCGGGTATCTGCTCAATGAACTGTCTTTTGATTCCATCCCCTATATGATTCCATTGCTGGAAGCAAAGGATCCGAATGTCGCATCCTCGGTAAAAAAAAGCTTGCTTGATATCTATCGATATCAGTTGAAAGATTATGACAGCAAAAACTGGCGCCGTTTTTCCCTAAGCAAAGAAAGCGCCAAAAAGGCTATTGAAACTTATTTTGGAAACAGTCTCGATACCAGATCAGAAAAGATTGTTACGGATTAATCCTGCGAAGGGGCATCTCTTCTTGTCCTGACTTTTTTTCTGCTGAGAGCGATGCTGCCAAATCCGCTGATCACGGCGATGTAGAAGCCGAAATCATACCAGAAGCCGATATTGTTTGTCTCATAGATTGAAATATCCTTGTCGAAAAGCTGGTATATCAGGCTGAATGGGGCGATCCATCCATGCCATACGCCGCTGAAGAATCCAGCTTGGCTGCTTGCCGTACTGACTCCGTCTCCGGGTACGCATCCGGTCAGTACAAGCGGGATTCCGGCAAGGACGGTCATGGTAAGAAGAATTCCGGGTATCTTCCTCCCGTTAAAGAATCCGGGATTCTTCCCTTCATGAATGGGTTGTTCCTGTTTCTGCATAGATGATTCCTCCGCTCCTTCTGTTATTGATTAAGCATTATCCATTCTGTTATTATCGACTCTGCCATTCGCTAATCTGCCACTAAACCAGTCCGCAAGTACTTTGTTAACTTTAAAACTTATGTTATCAGCCGAGGAAAATTTCTGTAGGGCAAGGCGGTGGAATATTGACACCAACGCAGCCATACTGGAATTTAACCGGTGGTATCATATGGAATTAGAGTTAACAAAGTACTGGTATCATTATAGCAGGTTTTCGGCTCCTGTCCGATCGCTTTTTTAGCAGGATGAAATATAGGGACGGTTCTTCCGTTGCATTTCTACTGGGACATGGATAGAAATGCAACGGAAGAACCGTCCCTATATTTCATTTTTTTGCCAGCCTTTTCTTCTTTAACAAGAAAATAAACAGGATGCAGGTGATTCCCAGTGCAGAGGAAGCAACCAGCCAAAGGGATGAAATCGGTCCTTTTATCAAGAACCTGGCGCTGAAAAAAGAAGCGCTTAAAGCACCCACTTGAAGAATAAAAGAATTCAAGGAAAGAATAGATGCGCGATAAGAGCTTGGAATAATCTCGTTCATCAGAACGCTCTCCGGAATGTTAGAGATTCCCAGAAATAAATAGACCAGCGCGAAGAAAACAATAAACCCCGGAACATGAATCTGCATGGCCAGAACGGCCAGCGACAAGGCAAGAAGGATTCTTCCGACCGGGTAAAGAATATTCGCATTGATTTTTTTTGATTTCAATATCCTTTTTGAAAGCAGAGCGCCTGCCAGAGCGGATGCAAAGTAGAAAAAGGAGACAACGCCAAGAAGCCACAAATACGATTCATCCGGCAGGATTTTTAAAAATTGCGGCTGCCAGTAGGTTTCAATGGAAAAGAAAAAGATTCCGGTTGAAAATACCGATAGGAATAAAAAGATCAGCTTGGTTTCTTTCTTTATCAGTTCCGCACTCAGCCGGACGTGGTTCTTCAACAGCTGCCATCCGGATTTCTCTCCCTTGTGCATAACATTATCCACGATGAACACTTGTGTCAGAATGCCGATCGCAATGGTTACGGAAAGCCGTAAAATCAGGTTCAAATCATAGGGGGTGGAAAAGAAAGAAATATTTCTGCATAAAGTCGGAAGGAACCCGCCGATGACCGCACCCAGGGTAAGTCCAAGCGATTCATAGATATTGAGCCGGGTGGAGGCTGTTGCAAGGCTGTCTTTGCCTCCTTCTGAAATTACCCGGTCGATAAACAGCGCTTCCAGCGATCCGGATGAAAGAGCCCTGCTTATGCCATACAGAATAATCCCGATACCTATATGAAAAATATTCCGGGAGAAGAGAAAAACAATGATCGAGCAGGACGAAAACAGGATAGAAAGTAAAAAAGTTCTTTTCCTCCCGAATAAATCCGCCAATATTCCGGTGGGAACCTCAAGGACCAAAACCGTTCCCGCATACATTCCCATCAGGATCGCCAGCTGATTGATCTCAATCCCTTTCGATAAAAATAACAAACTAATCACAGGCGCAAGGATTCCGGTTTGAAAAGCGTGAAGTAAAAATAAAGTTGCAAATTTTCGCGTTTGCGATTTATTCATGGTTCCACCATAGCCTCTCTTCTTATTTACATTGTCCACGCCATTAAGATTGTCTCTATTAAAATACCATTTGATTTCGGCCTAAGTCAATGACAGACAGATTACACTTCTGATATTTTTTAAAGATATCTGACCGTACAGGCATTGACATTTAGAAATGATGTGCTATCATAGTGACTATTAATATCTTTTTAGTCATATAGTATGGAGGTTTTATTATGCCAAAAACGTTTTCGGACAACGAGCGGGCGCTGATCAAACAAAAGCTTTTACGGGAGGCGGAACAATGCCTTGCTCAGTTTGGTGTTAAAAAAACAACAGTCGACGAAATTGTCAAACGGGTGAATATTCCAAAGGGAACATTCTATCTTTTCTATGCTTCCAAGGAGCTTCTGTTTTTTGATGTGTTCTGTGTTTTCCATGACGAGGTGCAAAAAAAGCTGCTTGCCGAAATAGGAGGAATGAAAGATAAATTGGATCCGGAATCCCTTACCGGGCTGATTTTCGGCCTTTACAAGATGGTGGAGGGTTCTTTCCTGCTGCGGCTGATGACCAATGGGGAAATGGAATTGCTGATTCGAAAACTCCCGCCGGAAATTGCGGTCCGGCATGCCGAGCAAGATGATTTCAGTGTCGAGCAGCTGGTAAATCTGGTACCGAATATGGGATCGAAACATATCAGGGCTTATAGCGGCGCTTTGCGTGGAATTTTCGTTTCCATGCTCCATAAGCATGAAATAGGCGACGAAATTTTCGACGAAGCCCTGAAAATCATGATTCGCGGGATTGCTCTTCAGATGTTCCATCCCGATCAATTTGAATGAAAATATAGCAGAAAAAAATTTGGTTTCGAAGAAAATATTGCAGAAATAAATATCGAGGAGAACAAGCGATGATCCGTGTAAAAAATTTATCCTTCAGTTATACAAAAATTCCATTTATAGAAAATATCGGCTTCGAGGTGCAATCCGGCGAGATTTTCGGATTTCTGGGACCTTCCGGTGCCGGAAAAAGCACTCTTCAGAAGATCCTGACAGGCCTCCTGGAAGGCTATTCCGGAAGTGTCGCGGTAAACGGAGAAGAAGTGAGATACCACAATAAAAATTTTTATGAGAATATCGGTGTTGATTTTGAATTTCCAAGTCTTTATGAAAAGCTGACTGCACGGGAAAATCTTGCCTTTTTCGCCTCTCTTTACAAAAACCAGAGAACGATCGATCCCCTTCTTTCAAGCGTCGGTCTTCTATCCGATGCGGATAAAAAAGTCGCGGAGTATTCGAAAGGCATGAAAGCAAGGCTTAATTTCATCAAAGCGCTTTTGCACGATCCGTTTCTGCTTTTTCTGGATGAGCCTACTTCCGGACTTGATCCATCCAATGCAAGAGTTATGAAAGACATTATTCTGGAAGAAAAAGCCAGAGGGAAAACCATCATCCTGACAACGCACAATATGTTTGATGCAACCGAACTTTGCGACCGTGTCGCCTTTATTGTCGATGGGAAGATGAAAGCCCTTGATACCCCGCACCATCTGATCATGTCGAAAGGCGCATCGACAATCAGCTATACTTATTTGGAAAACGGGAGAGAGGAAAAAGCATCCACCCCGCTTGAAATGACCTCCAGAGACGACATACTGATCGGCCTGATCCGAAACAACCGGCTTTTATCCATTCACAGCGGCGAACCCACCCTTAATGATGTTTTTGTCGAGCTTACGGGGAGGCATCTGCAATGAGAGTAAAGACGCTTCTTTTCAGTGATATCCGTTTTCAGTTCAAATACGGCTTTTACTTTGTTTATCTTGTATTTTCCATTCTCTACATCAGCCTGCTGTTCGCTTTCCCGGAATCCTGGAAGCAAAAAGCCGCCATCCTGATGATATTTACCGATCCTGCGGCAATGGGTCTGTATTTTATGGGCTCGATCATTCTTTTTGAAAAAAGTGAAAGAGTTCTGAACAGCATCGCGCTGTCCCCGGTAAAGCCTTCGGAATACGTCTTTTCCAAACTTGTCTCCATCGGCATCATCTCTACCGTTGTAGGACTGATCCTCGGTTTCTGCGGCCAGGTTGACGCCAATCCGGTTTATTTCACTGTCGGCGTGTTTTTGTGCTCCTGCCTGTTTTCCTCCCTGGGACTGATGGTTGCTTGTAAAACCATCACCCTCAACCAGTTTGTTCTCGCTACCATCCCCGTCGAGATCCTGATAAATGTTCCGGCCGTTGTATGGCTTTTCGGAATGAAGAAAAGCGGACTGCTGTTTCATCCGGGTGTTTGTATGATAGAGCTTTGCACCGGTGGAGAAAACAGTTTTCTTTCGATGATGATCCTGTTTTTATGGACCGCGCTGTTTTTCACTCTTGCGTGCGTCGTAGTCAGAAAAATGTTTCGATCCGTAGGAGGTATCAAGCTGTGAAACCACTTTTTCGTTCTTTCGGTCTCTTTATCCGCCAGATTTCAAGGGACAGCATGCTCTACGCCGTTTGTGCGGCGCCGCTTCTTGCCGCCCTCTTTTTCCGATTTGGCATTCCACTCTTCGAAACCTTTCTTTGCGGTTATTTCAGCAAATCCTCCATTTTGTCCGGATATTATCTGCTGTTCGACCTTTTCCTCGGGGTACTGGCGCCGTTCATGTTCTGTTTTGCCTCCTCTATGGTCATCCTGACAGAACGTGATGAAAATATGACAAGCTATATGGCGGTGACTCCGGTAGGCAAGAAAGGATACATCGTATCAAGACTCCTCTTCCCCGCCACTATTTCCTTTTTCACCTCCGTGATTCTGATGCTTTGCTTTTCCCTGACCCGATGGTCTGTCCTGATGCTTCTTCTCACCTGTCTTCTGACCAGTATCTTAAGCATCGCCGTTTCTTTGCTGCTGGTATCGTTTGCTCACAACAGAGTGGAAGGAATGGCCATTTCAAAGCTTTCCGGCATTGTGATGCTGGGACTGCCTGTTCCGTTTTTTCTATTTTCAAATGTTCAGTACCTGTTCTCGGTTTTGCCGTCTTTCTGGATCGCCAAGCTTTGCAAAGAAGATCAGCCTTGGTTCTTCGTTCCGGCTTTCCTGACGTCGCTTGCATGGATCAGCCTGCTGTACAGGCGTTTCGAAAAAAAGCTTTCCTGATGGTATCCTTCGTTTCATCCCTGCCCGGGTAAAGCGTCTAAAAAAACACGACTGGTAAAGTCGTGTTTTCGCAGCGGGTTTGGCGCTCTTTTCCGGTATCTGATTTCAATGATTGATTATTTTAACAAATCGCTTTTTTTGCTCAGATATTCATCCTGGTTGATTTCCCCTTTTGCATAACGCTCATTCAAGATGGCCAGAGCATTTGCAGCCGCTGTATTCAGCGCCGCAGAGTCATTCACCGTTGAATTCGCCGTTCCTGCGGCATTTGGATTGGCAGCATGGTATCCATTCATCGGATGGTGCTTGCCATTTCGAACAATCGTAACAATCAGCAATGTCAGCAGAACGATCAGTCCCAGGAATACCAATCCTCCAATCAGCATGCCAATCCCGCTCATATGCCCTGTCATCCATCCTCCGCGGCAAAATCCGGCAACCTCTGTCCCTTTATCGAGCACTTGGCCAAATGCGTATCTCATCATAAAAACAACCTGCCTTTCTATCCTTTTTATTTTTATACAATCATTAACCGCCATTAACTGTTTCAATTGTCCATGCTTTATTCGGTCATTGTTAACTCTTGCTAACTTTGTCATTAGTATATCAATCTGTTGTGTATTAATTATGAAGATTCTGATTTCCTTTTAGAAACAATAGGACCTATTGTTTTCTAAATTCTCCTTTTTTTCCTGTTCATAGCATATTGACGTCTCTATCGGCATTCCAGTCAGGGTTAGCAGAAATATTTATCCTGGAGAATGATCTATTCCTGTCAATATCCATTATAATAATTATTGAGAAGAAGCCGCCATATAGATAGGAGACTGAACATGACGCGACATTCCAAAAGACCAATCAAACAGAGAATCAGCCCGGATGCCCGGCGGATCGAAGAATGGATTGCCCAGTTGACAATGGAAGAAAAAGCCTCGCTTTGTTCTGGAAAGGATGTCTGGAACACCAAGGCGGTCAAGCGTTTGAATATTCCCGGCATGCTGATGGCGGACGGACCGCATGGTGTGCGCAAACAAATCGGGAATAATGACAATTTGGGATTGTTTGACAGCATTCCCGCTACATGTTTCCCCACTGCAAGTGCGCTGGCCGCCTCCTGGAACCGTGATCTTCTCGAAGAAATCGGTGTCGCATTGGCAGAGGAATGCCAACAGGAGGATGTCAGCATTATTCTGGGCCCCGGAATCAATATCAAGCGCTCCCCTCTTTGCGGCCGCAATTTTGAATATTTCTCCGAAGATCCTTTTCTCTCGGCCGAACTGGCGTCGTCCATGGTGCTGGGAATCCAGTCCAAGGGAGTAAGTGCCTGCCTGAAACATTTTGCTGTTAATAATCAAGAAAAATACCGGATGATCATCGATGCCATTGTCGATGAGCGCGCATTGAATGAAATTTATCTTTATGCCTTTTCCCATGTCATCGCTAAAGCGAATCCCTGGGCTGTGATGGGTTCCTATAATAGACTGAACGGCGAATATGCGGGGGAAAGCGTCTGTCTGATCCATGACATCCTTCGTCGGGACTGGGGATATCAAGGGCTTGTCATTTCAGACTGGGGAGCGACGAATAACCGTGTGCTCGGGCTTGCTGCCGGAATGGACCTCGAGATGCCTTCGAGCGGGGTCCTTCACGATCCGATGATTGTCCATGCAGTGAAGTCCGGTCAGATTTCTCCCGATGTGCTTGATGATTCCGTGCGGAGAATCCTTCAATTATTATTTCATACAAAGGAGCAAAAAGTCTATCGTTTTCATTATTCTCCGTCAAAGCACCATGTTTTAGCAAAAAAGGCGGCAAGCGAATGTATTGTGCTCCTAAAAAACGATCGGACAGATGTTCCTCCGCTCCATCCGATGACGCTGCTCCCTCTTCAAAAAGGGCTGAAAATCGCCTTGATCGGGCGGTTCGCCAAACATCCCCGCTATCAGGGAGTCGGCAGTTCCAATATCCATCCGACGCGACTGGAAAATATGCTTCATTATGCGAAGAAGGAATGGAAAGGCCCCCTCACTTATTCGAAAGGATATTCCCGGAATTCCGATCAGGTCGACCGCAATTTGCTTTCTGAGGCAATAGAATCTGCGATTGGCGCCGATGTGGCGATCCTGATGGTGGGACTTCCCGATTCCTATGAATCGGAAGGGTTTGACCGGATTCATTTGAAGCTGCCGCCCAGCCACGAAGCGCTGATTGAAGAAATTTCCGCTGTCCAGCCCAATGTTATTGTCGTGCTTTCCAATGGCGCCCCCGTCGAAATGTCCTGGGCCGGTCATGTTCCATGCATCGTCGAGGCATATCTGCTTGGCCAGGCAGGTGCAGGCGCTCTGTGGGATGTTCTGACCGGCAAGGTCAATCCTTCCGGTAAAATTGCCGAGACATTCCCTTTGGCTTTGGAAGATACAAGCGCTTATCCATATTTTCCGATGGGTCCGCGCCAGGTGGAATATCGCGAAAGCATTTTTGTCGGCTATCGCTTTTACGAAAAAGTCGGGCGGGATGTCCTCTTTCCCTTTGGCCACGGCCTGTCGTACACCACCTTCAAGTATCAGGATCTGGTTGTGGAGCATTCTGTTTTCGACTTTTCACACAAAGAAGTGTACTGGGTATCCATCACGGTCGAGAACACCGGAAATCATCCCGGAAAAGAGACTGTCCAGCTTTATACAAGGGACTGCTCAAGTGTGCGGATCCACCCCGAAAAAGAGCTGAAGGGATTTGAAAAGGTTTTTTTACATCCAAAAGAGAAAAAACGGCTCTCCTTTTTTCTTGACCAGTCAAGCTTCTCCTATTATTCCACACCGCATCATTCCTGGGAGGTCGTCAATGGAGAATACCGCATTCTTGCCGGCAGTTCTTCCAAAGATGTCCGGATGGAGGCATGCGTCGAGGTTCGCACGAAAGCCGCGGACTGCTGTACGGACATCAAAGCGGTTTCCGACATCCAGACGCAGAATGATGCCTCCTATCATGAAAAAGAAACGGTTTATTTCACCAGCCTTTTGAATCATCCGGTGGTAACAAGAGAAGAATTTTATCAATTTCTAGGGAAATCCATGCCTGTCAACGAAGAAACGACCGGTCCCTACCATTTCAATTCCACCATCGAAGAGTGCCAGAGCCACTGGCTATGCCGATTGATGTACAATATCATTCTGCTGCATATAAAAAAGATGACAAAAGGAAACCCTCTTCAGTTGGAAACAATGAAGAAGGCCCTGTTGGAATTGCCGTTGCGCGGCCTTGCTCTGATGAGCAATGGCGCTTTTTCTTACCGGCATCTTGACACGCTGATTTTATGGATCAATAGAAAACGGGTGAAAGCCATTCAAACATTGTTTTTTCACTGATTTAGCAGGCGGTATGAGATGGAATCCGAGGTTACAGGGTATTTGACTATATCAGTCCTATAAAAAGGGTTACCAGATCCGGGTCGAAAAGCGTCCCGGAATTTTTCCGCAGTTCTTGTTTGGCAGCCTCATTGCCGATGGATTTCCGATAGATGCGGTCGTTCACCATCGCATCATATGAATCCGCAATCCGGATGATTCTGGCGGTAATGGGAATCTGTCCGCCGGCAAGACCTTTTGGATAGCCTGTTCCATCCCAGTTTTCGTGATGGGCCAGCACGATTTCCGCAATCGGTACCATGTCGTTCACCGCTCCCAGAATCCGATACCCGAGTTCTGTATGGCGTTTCGTCTCGATCCAGTCTTTTTCGCTTAGAATGCCGGGATGATTGATAATGCTGCTGTCTATGGCAATTTTCCCGATATCATGCAGAATTCCTGCAATATGCAGATCATTTATCTGAGTCGTTGAAAAATTCAGGGCTCGTCCCATCTTTTTGCATAAACCGCCCACATTCCGTCCATGTTCTCTCTCATAAGGATTTTTTTCATGAAGGGATTCAATGATCCGATGGATTGTTTTTTCACGCATGGCGGGACTCTCATTCAATTTATGCTGGTACATGAGATCTTCCGCTTTTTTATAGACATCGCTTAATTGATTTATTCGCCTCTTCTTCGTATCCCACCCAAAAGAAACGGACACCTCAATCTCTCCGACTTTCTGACCGCTCAATTCGTCTTGGATACTTTTCACGATGGCTTCTACCGTGCTTTCGGATGTATGGGGAAGTAGGATTACAAATTCGTCGCCTCCTACACGGGAAAAGACATCATCATGTCTACATGTTTTTTGAATGATCTGGGTTGCCACATGGAGCAGCTGATCGCCCGTTTTATGTCCAAAAGCATCGTTTGCCAGTTTCAATCCGTTGACATCCATCATGATCAAGCCTACCGGCATATATTCTTCTTTATTGAATTCAATCATTCTTTCATCAAAATAACGTCGATTATAAACGCCCGTCAGCTGGTCATGATAGCTTAAATATTGAACCATTTCATTCCGTTTTTTCTTTTCAGTAAAATCACGGAATACAATGACCGCGCCCGTTATGGTTCCGTCATCATTCCGGATGGGAGCGGCGCTGTCCTCGATCGGTGTCATCTTGCTGCTTCTTGAGAGAAGAAAAGTATTTTCGTCCATTTCAAACGCACAGCCGAATTCCAGGACTTTATAAACCGGATTGATTTCACTGCTGTTCTTGTTCTCATTGGATAAACGCATGATTTCATCAATGCTGCGTCCAGCCGCTTCTTTTTGTGTCCAACCGGTCAGCCATTCGGCGATTTGGTTCATCAACACGACATTCGCATTCAGGTCGGTGGAAATAACCCCGTCTCCAACGGACAAAAGCGTGGTTTTCAATAAGTTTTTTTCTTCGTCAAGCTCCATCGCCAATTGAGAATTCTTGATATTCGCCTGTACGATGGGTGTAATGTCGGAGAACGTGACGGAATATCCCGCCAGCTTTCCTCTGCCGGTCATAATATCCGCTGTGGTGGCATAGAAATGCATCGGATGTTCACCGTGCGTGATGTCGATCTGACATTTTGCCTTGGTCTGGATCGCCTTGTTCAAACTGTTCTTTTCATCGATCAGATTCGCCAGGGGTTTTTCGAGGCAATCCATTGTCAGTACTGGAAATATTGCTTTTGCTGCGCTGTTATAATCCAGGATTTCATATTTCTTATTCAACAGCAGGATTCCATCCTGGGAATTTTCGAAAATCTTGTCTCTTGCAAATGATTTCAACTGCAATATCTCATTATTGAAGGTGGTGGAAAACAGCATTAGAGAGATAATCGGAACAGAAAACGCCGTATAATCCAAATAAGACTGTCCGATATTGAAAAGATTGATGATCACCCCTATATAGGGGAAAAATGTGATGGATATGATCAGATAATAGCTTATTTTCTCCATACGGGTCGCTTTCCGGGAATATTTACTGAGGATAAACGCCGCAGTGATAATGCTGGTTGTCACAAATATAGACTGTACAAAATACCACGGTCCCTTCTGCAGCGCCAGAACAGAAAAGCTTGCAAATTCCGCAATCCCGATATTTTTATAAAACAAATAATGATATGAATTGGTCGCCCGTAAAATAAACGTGATAACAGGAATAATAAAAATCACTATTTGAATCCATTTGACATTTTTCAGTTTGTGATTGGTAAAATTGAGAATAAACAGGACCCACAGTGACGGAAAAAAAGGAATTCCGAAATATTGAACCTGGTTCCAAAAAAGCATCTGCTTCATGGATGTCACATTGATTTCCATCAGGTATCCGAATGAATAAAACATGATGCACAGGCACAGGAATGCAAACAGAATATGAATTGTGGATCGTCTCTTCACGAAGGAGTACATTGCACAAAAAGCGGTCAGCATGACTGCTGTAAACAAATATGCATTGATACCGATAAGGGCCAAATCCATGATCACATGCCTCGCTTTTTCAGTAATAGTCGAGTCAAAACAACGTTGTGGAATTTATTTTTTTGATTACAATCGTGACTTGTAATCTTCATATCCGAATGTTTTTAGGAGAACCTCCCCTTCTTTTTCACGGTAAACACCGATGGAAGGCAATGCGACACCATTGAACGTGTTGTTCTTGACCATCGTATAATGGGCCATATCACAAAAAACAAGCCGGTCTCCGGCCTTTAGCGGTTTTTTGAACGAATAGTCCCCGATAATGTCTCCCGCCAGGCAGGTAAGTCCGCCCAGCCGGCAGGTATATTCATATTCGCCCGGATTCCCTGCGCCGATGATATTCGGGCGGTAAGGCATTTCGATGACGTCGGGCATATGACAGGCGGCGGATGTATCCAATATCGCGATGTCCATCCCGTTTTTAACGACATCCAGAACAGTACAGGATAGATATCCCGTATTCAACGCGATTGCTTCTCCGGGTTCCAGATAGATATCAATATTATATTTCTCTTTAAAAAACAGAATAGAACGAATCAATCCGGCGGTATCGTAGCCCGGTCTTGTGATATGGTGGCCGCCGCCCATGTTGAGCCATTTCATCCTGGCAATATACTGCCCGAATTTCTGGTCTATCACGGGAATCGTTCTCTCCAGCGCATCCGAGTCCTGTTCACATAAAGTATGAAAATGCAATCCACAAATTCCATCCAGTTCGTCCGGCTTGAAATTAGAAAGAGTCACCCCCAGTCGGGAATTCGCATAACAGGGATTGTAGATCGGTGTTGCGATTTCGGAGTACTCCGGATTGATGCGGATCCCGCATTCGATCGTCTTCCCTGTCTGCTTCTCCTGTTGTTGAACACGTCGTTTATATTTGTTCCATTGATCAAACGAATTGAAGACCAGATGATCCGCAATCTGTACAATTTCTTCAAATTCATATTCGACAAACGCAGGGGCGTAAACATGCACTTCTCTGCCCATCTCTTCCCATCCCAGCCGTGCTTCGCAAAGCGAGCTGGCGGTGATTCCTGCAAGGTATTGTCCGGCAAGGGGGAACAGCGAATACATCGAAAATCCCTTTAAAGCAAGCAGGATCTTGCATCCGGTCGCTTGTTGAATGGAATCGAGAATTTCAAGATTTCGTCTGATCAGCCGCTCGTCCACCACATAGCAAGGGGACGGAAATTTTGTAAAATCAATATCTTTCAATAGGGTATCTCCTAATAAAATTTTGTTATTTCAGGTCCGTATCCAGTAAAGCCGGTGTGAAGCTCTCCCTCCAGGGCAATCCTTGTATATTCAGCTGTTCCATGAAAGGATCCGGGTCGAATTCTTCCACATTGTACACGCCCGGTTTTTTCCATAAGCCTTTCATGATCATCATCGCTCCGATCATCGCCGGAACGCCGGTTGTGTAGGAAATCGCCTGGGATCCCACTTCCTCGAAGCATTTTTCGTGGACGCAGATATTATAAACATAATAGGTTCTGGGTTTACCGTCTTTTGTTCCCTGCATGATGCAGCCGATATTGGTCTTCCCCTTGGTACGAGATCCGAGGGATGCCGGGTCCGGAAGGATCGCCTTGAGAAAATGCAAGGGGATAATCTGCTTTCCTTCAAAGTCAATCGGTTCGATCGAGGTCATGCCGACATTCTGAAGCACTTTCAAATGATTCAGATAATTGTCGGAAAACGTCATCCAAAAACGGATGTTTTTGATTCCTTTGATGTTTTTTGCCAGTGATTCGAGTTCTTCATGATAAAGCAGATAGATATTCTTCGGCCCGATCTCTTCGAGATCATAGGTTTTTTTAAATTCGAGAGGCTGGGTCTCCACCCATTGTCCATTTTTTAAATAACGGCCTTTCGCTGTGATTTCGCGGATATTGATCTCCGGATTGAAATTGGTTGCGAATGGATAGCCGTGGTCGCCGGCATTGGCATCGACAATATCAATGGTATGGATTTCATCAAAATAGTGCTTCATCGCATAAGCACAAAAAACGCCTGTCACTCCCGGATCGAATCCGCTCCCCAGCAGTGCGGTCAAACCGGCTTTTTTGAATCTTTCACGAAAAGCCCATTGCCATTTATATTCGAATTTCGGAATTTCGGGGGGTTCATAATTCGCAGTGTCCACATAATGGACGCCTGTCGCAAGGCAGGCTTCCATGATGGTCAGGTCCTGATAAGGCAAAGCGACGTTGATCACGATTTCGGGCTTGAATTTTTCGATGAGGGAAATGACCTGTTTCGTGTCATCTGCGTCGACAGCAGCCGTATGGATAATTGTACGGGTATTTGTGATTGAATTCTTAATTGCTTCGCATTTTTCGACTGTTCTGCTGGCAAGGCAGATCTCTTCAAAAACATCTGCGTTCTGGCAACATTTATGAACAACGACATTCGACACACCACCGGCGCCGATTATTAAGGCTTTCCCCATTTACTCCACCATTTATCCTTTATTTCATACTATTGGCTTGATTATACAAAATATATCCCATTTTATCAAGGGCAATCCGTGAGAACCCAGGGCAATCGCTTACGAAAAGAAATGGATTAGTAACAGATGGAACAGGAGTGGAATGAAGCATGGTTGCAATATGGGGACGGTTCTTATGTTGCATTTTATTTCGTTTATGCAACACAAGAACCGTCCCCATATTGCAACCTGAGTTATTACACAGCCTACCGTGTCCCCATGTTCCATTTCTTTTCGTAAACGATTGCCCTGGAGAGAATCCAAAATGTCTGCGATTATTTTTTGCTGTATCGGAATACCCTCTTGTTTTTTTGAAATTGTTGGAATATAATTCTATATATTGTATCAAGCAATTTATTTTAATCTATATATTGTATCATAATTTACTATTAATGGAGGGTTGTCGCGATGGATTCACTCAAGTTGATTTTACAGCGTTATTATACCAAAGAGCTGGATGAGGACCCGACTAAATCTGTCTATGATTTATTTCAATGGAAAAATGTCGATGTCATCCTGAAAGACTATAAGTCCGGCAAAACAATGACCAGTATGAAAGATCTCGAGTTTCCTGAACAGTATTCGCAGAATGCATGTGACATTATCGCGTCCAAATATTTCCGCAGGTCCGGTGTGCCCAATGAGGCCGGATACGAAAACAGCATGCGGATGGTCGCCCATCGCCTTGTCTCTTTCTGGCGCGATGCTCTGATGGATGAAAAGCTGATCACAAGCGAGAAAGAAGCATCCATCTATTATGATGAAATGGTTTTTTGCATCCTGAATCAGATGGTTGCGCCGAATTCCCCACAATGGTTCAATACCGGGCTATCTTCTTGCTATGGGATTGCAGGGACGAAAAACGGGAGCTTTTATTACGATGAGCAAAAAAAGAAAGTGGTAGAAAGCAAGGATTCATATTCCAGAACCCAGGCTTCGGCTTGTTTTATCCTGTCTATCGAGGATCGTTTGCTTGGCCCCCATTCCATTTCCGAGCAGTACATCACCGAAACGCGTCTTTTCAAGGGAGGATCCGGCACCGGCACCAATTTTTCCTCCCTCCGCGCCAAAGGCGAACCGTTAAGCGGCGGCGGATTCTCTTCCGGTCTGATGAGCTTTCTCAAGGGCCTCGACCGGAACGCCGGAGCGATTAAATCCGGCGGGACAACCCGCCGTGCGGCGAAGATGCTTTGTCTGAACGTCGATCATCCGGAAATCATGAATTTCATCACATGGAAGGCAAAAGAAGAGGATAAAGTCCGGGCTCTCGGTAAAATGGGCTATGATATCAGTTTCGAGGGCGAGGCGTATGATACTGTCTCCGGGCAGAACGGCAACAATTCCATTCGATTCTCAGATGAATTCATGTCAAAAGTGGAGCATCTGGAGGAGAGCCCCGATGCAACCATCGTGTTGAAAGGCCGTGTGACCGGCAGCGTGAACCAAACCATCCCCGTTTCCGAAATATGGAACACCTTTAACGAGTCCATATGGAAATGTGCGGATCCGGCGCCCCAGTTCGACGACACCTTTAATGCCTGGCATACTTGTCCCTATGGAGAGGATGGTGTATTCGGATCCCCGAAGAACCGCATCAATTCGACGAATCCCTGCGGCGAATACGCTTTTCTAGATGATACCGCCTGCAACCTTGCCTCCATCAATATTTTCAAATTCTATCGGCCCGAAACCAACGACTTCGACCTGGACGGCTATATTCATCTGGTCAGTTTGTCCCAGCTTGCTTTGGAAGCATCAATCCAATGGGGGCAGTTTCCAACGGAAGATATCGCCCGCAAGACCTTCCTGTTCCGCACCACCGGTCTTGGCCTCGCGAATCTCGCCTCTCTTCTCATGGCTCTTGGGCATCCCTATGATTCGGACGAGGCAAGAGCCCTCGCCTCCGTCCTGGTTGGAATCCTGACAGGCCAGTCCTACTATATCTCTTCCCTGATGGCCGAAATGGTCGGTCCATTCGAAAAATATACACTCAATAAAGAAGCCATGCTTCGTGTCATCCGCAATCATTCCAGGGTAGCCGGCGCATTGAAATCTCCATTTGAAGACTTGCATTACTCCCCGATGATGATAGACCATAAATTATTAAAAAAGCTTCAATTAGGCGCCATGAGCGATGCCGTAAAATCCGTATGGAAAAAAGCGATGGCCAATGGAGAAAAATGCGGTTTCCGGAATGCACAGGTCTCTGTCATGGCTCCAACCGGAACCATCTCTCTTGCCATGGATTGCGGAGCGACATCCATCGAGCCGTTTTTCAGCCATATGGTGTACAAGAAACTATCCGGCGGCGGGTTCATGACAATCGCCAATCCCGTGCTCGAGCTCTCGCTGTCCAATCTTGGATACACGAAAGATCAGGTCAATGCCATTTTTGATTATATCATGCGGAAAGAAACGACAAATGAAAATGGTTACGAATACGAGAAGCCAGTGGATGGCAAAATCGAAGGAGCGCCTCATTTGAAAAAGGCTCATCTCGCCGTCTTTGACACCGCTAACGAATGCGGCAGCGGAACACGGTTCATTTCTCCGATGGGACATGTGAAAATGGTTGCCGCCATCACCCCGTTGATTTCAGGAGCGGTATCCAAGACCGTCAATCTGCCTAAAAGCGCCAAAATCGAAGAATTTAAGGAAGTGATTTTCTCCGCGTGGAAACTTGGTGTAAAGGGAATCACTTTGTACCGGGACGGGTCAAAAGCAAGTCAACCGCTCAGCAACTCGCTGTCCGAGGATGTTTCCCGGGATTTGTCCGAACTGTCCTATGCGGAGCTTCTCGAGAAAGTCAGACAGATGCAGGAGAAACAGCATTACTCAAAACGCGACAAGCCGATCGGCATCCGGCAGGGACGGACCCATCCGGCCCAAATCGACGATGTCAAGATCTATACAACAGTAAATCGGAATTCCAAGGATGAGATTTCCGAGATCTATATCACAACCGACCGGGAAGGAACCATCATCACAGGGCTTCTGAACTCCTTATCCAAATCCATTTCGGTCATGCTGCAATATCATGTGCCGCCCCAGGACATTTCCCGCATGCTTCGCGGTCAGAAATACGAGCCGTATGGTTTTGTCAAGAAGCATCCCAATATCAAATATGTCACGTCCATCTCGGACCTGATCAGCAAAGTGATCGATATCGAATTGGGCGATTATTCCCGTTGCCAGATCAAAAACGATCCGGAAGAAATCGAACCGGCAAAAACAATCGCGGCGAAAGATACACCAATCGGCCGTCATCACGAATCCGATGAAGGTACATCGAAAAGCGACTCAAAAGCCACAAATATGAATTTATCCATCCATACAAAAGATAAGATCATGACAACGGTCGAGCTGACAAAGGATTCCCCGAAATCACCGGATACGGAGCATGCAAAGAGCAGCGGGGAGCGTCTTTATGGCAGCATCTGCCCGACCTGCTCCAGTACAAGGATGGTCAAAAACGGGACATGCAAAGTCTGCCTGGATTGCGGCGCTACGACGGGCTGCAGTTAAAGGACAAAGTTCAAAGAGTCTTTTGATTCCTAACCAAAGATTCCGGTTCGGATGGCGATTTTCCATACTCGGATTGAAGAGCTTTTGACATCATTCGAACCGAGAGCCACTCCTCGTTTTTATATCCGACATGAACAAGATTCGCGCAGGGTTCAAACCCTAATTTCTTGAAAAGTGAAATGCTGGGCTGGTTTGTCGCGGTAATTCCGGCTATGACCGTATAGAATCCCCTCTTTTCCAACTCGGTGAGCAAGACTTCAGCAAGAGCCCGTCCATATCCCTTTTTACAATGGGCCATTGATAGATAAACCGACATTTCTACGGTGAATCGATACGCCACCCTTTCACGGAATGCACAGGCATAGGCATATCCTACAATCTCCCCTTCGGATTCCATGACAACCCAAGGATATTTTTGTGTATATTTTTTTATCCGGCCAGCCATTTCTTCTGTTGTTGGGGCAACCGCTTCAAACGTGATCGTTGTATTTTCCACATAATACCGATAGATCGCGGCGATATCCGGCGCATCCGTCTCTTTTACGTTCCGGATGCACCCCTCCTCGTTATTTTTTTTGTAAATGCCTGTATCGGTTTTGTTCTTGTTTTTGTTCTTGTCATTATTACCGCTATTATTATCGCTATTGTTATTAAACGAATCGTTTCTGTTCATGGCTCGCCCTTTCTATGATTTTTTAAAATTTCCGATTAAAATTTCCGATCTGAATCAAGCAGGATTGTGACCGGGCCATCATTGAGCATGGACACTTTCATCTCCGCTTGAAAAATACCGGTCTGAACACCGGGAAACACTTTCCGGTAACAATCGCAAAACGCATCAAACTGGATGTGAGCCATTTCGGGAGACGAAGCATTGGAAAAGCTTGGCCTTCTGCCCTTCCGTGCATCCCCATAAAGAGTGAAATTCGGAATCAATAAGACACCCCCGCCGATATCCTTCACCGACCGGTTCATTTTCCCCTCCATGTCTTCAAATATTCGAAGACTGATCGACTTTTCAATCATATACTGGTAGTCTTTCTCCTGATCGGTCTGTTGAAATCCGATCAACGCAAGAATCCCCTGTTTGATAACACCGGCAA
>CAZJXH010000041.1:1456-19526 GCA_964549475.1 uncultured Oscillospiraceae bacterium | reverse complement strand
GAAGCATTATTAGCAGAGAGCTGCGTTAAGTTTGTAGGTAGTGTGACAGCAGGCCTTTTATATAATGAAGGATGCAAAATTGTCGCAGTCAGCGATGTTTCCGGAGGTTTGTTCAACAGCAAGGGCTTGGATATCCATGCAATATTAAAATATTTGGCAGGCAGCCCCCCCAGTTTGCTTAAGGATTATAATGATGAAAACGTGAAACACATTACAAATGAAGAAGTCCTTATGTGTGATACGGAGGTATTGATACCTGCAGCCCTGGAAAATCAAATTGACGAAAAAATAGCAAATGGAATTAAAGCCAAAGTAATTGTAGAAGCAGCCAATGGACCTACAACAGTGGAAGGGGACAAGGTTCTGGATGCCAGAGGGATAAAAGTGGTGCCGGATATACTTGCAAATGCAGGCGGTGTCGTAGTGTCTTACTTTGAGTGGGTGCAGAATATACAGTTTCTGACTTGGGACGAGGAGGAAGTCAACCGAACCTTGGAAAAGATAATGATAAGAGCATTTAACGAGGTGCGGGACAGAGCAAGTAAAAATGGCACGACAATGAGGATTGGCGCCTACATGGTTGCTGTGGACCGAATATCAAAAGCGAAGAAAATAAGAGGGATATTCCCATAGGCTTTATGCGGGTTGATTGCTTGAACTTCTCACTTGTTTTAATACAATTACTGAATGGATTTTACGATCTTTCTCTGTTACTTAGGCATAAGCGCTTATGCCATATGTATAAATCAATTATTAGGAGGAGAACAGTGAAAACAAATCATAAAACCATACTGATTACGCTGTTAATCGGGATATTTGTCCTTAATTCGGCAGCGTGCAGCGGTACCCAAAAAACGGTATCCGGCAGTACTTCGACAGCTGAAACCAAACCTAGTAAAATTGTGTATGTAACACTTGGAGATACTGCTACTGACTTTGTTAAAAAAGCAGCAGAATCTTTTAAGGCAACAAATAATGTTGAAGTGGATATACAGAATTATCCTTTTGCGGATGCACACACCAAGCTTGTTACAATGATTGAGGCAGGGACTCCCCCGGATTTAAGCTATGGTGTGTCAGAATGGTTAGGGGAATTCGTTGCAAGGGATTGCATTCTTCCAATCAATGACTTGGCGACAAAAGAATTCCAGACGGACATCTATGACAGTGTGTGGAATCTTATGCAAATAGGAACTACACGCTGGGCGGTGCCTTACTTCATGTCGGATTGGGCTCTGTATATCAACAAGGACATATTCGCTTCGAAAGGCGTGGCGGTCCCGGCAACGATTGACGAGATGGTTGCAGCGGCAAAGAAACTGAATAATCCACCTGAATCATATGGATATGGGCTTCTTACAAGTGCACACAAGAACCAGTTCGAATTTTACTTTGACATTTTACTTCCAATGGGTGGCAAATTGATATCAGATGATGGGAAGACCGTGGCATTCAATGATGCAAACGGAGTCAATGCCCTAAAGACTTATGCAGAATTGGCAAAATACTCTCAGGCAGGGTCCGGAGCGGGTGACATCTATGATGTTACAAATGCATTCAAAGCAGGGAAAATAGCTATGTGTGCAAGCAATCCCAGACTTGGAAAAGAATTAATCGATGAAAAATACAAATTCAATTATGAAATAGTGCCTATGCCTAAAGGAATAAAATCAGCAACATTGGGCGTAATGGATGTCCATTACATTTACAAAACGCCTAACAGCAAGACAGCAATGGCATTTCTGGAACATTACTACAAGGTCGAAAATGTGCTTCCTGCATGGGTAAAGTATAATTTTATACCGAATAGCAAGACACTGGCTGCAAATGAATATTACAAGACCAATAAATTACTGAAAGTTTTCATTGAAGCTGTACCTACTGCTGAATATAAACCGACGGTATCCGCTTGGCCTGCTATAGAGCTGATTTTAAGAGATGCTATAGCAAAAGTATGTGTAAACGGGGAGGATCCAAAAACAGTATTGGATGCTGCTGCCGTTGAAGCCAATAAGCTATTGGCGGCAAAGCAGTAAATAACCAAATAAAATTTTACTGTTGTAAACACAAAGACCAGTTATAAGAGTTAGATTCGGCAAATCGATCAATCTACATACTGCTGGACAGGGATTACGCCATAAAAGGGAATAACTGTCCAGTAGTACAACGTCTTAACGAATTGGAGTGATGTATTTTGTACGCGAAAAAAGAAAAGCTGAAAAATATGATTTTTGTTCTTCCCCTGCTGATTATTATTACAATATTTGCATTCTACCCTGCAACAAATGTAATAATACTGAGCTTTTATAAGAAGTACCTGAATGGTCAAATGGTTTTTGTAGGATTTCAAAATTTTCAAAACTTTTTTGCAAAAGACTACGCGTTACAAATCATAGGGAATACATTGCTCTGGGTAGGATTAGGCGTGCTTTGCAAAATGGTACTCTCTTTCATAATCGCTCTTGTTCTTAATAAGAATTATGTCGGCAAGAAGTCCGTCATGCAGCTGCTGATCATTCCGTGGGCGATGCCTACAGTAATTGCCTGCATTGTATGGAAAATGATGTACAACCCAATATTTGGATATATTAACAGTACTTTAATGTATTTCAATATTATTGATTCGCCTTTGACTTGGCTAAGTGACCCGGTTTTTGGATTCTATGCAGTTCTTGCAGTAAATGTATGGTGTACCTTGCCATTGGGAATCTTAAATATTTCATCCGCTATGGCAACAATACCAGGCTATTTTTACGAAGCCGCCAAACTGGATGGCGCATCAGGATTTTCGCTTGTAAAAAATGTGACAATACCTCTTATAGCGCCTGTTCTCAAGATGCTTGCACTATTGTACAGCATATGGTCTTTCAATGCATTCGATGTAATATTCATGCTTACTGCCGGAGGACCGGTGCATCGGACGGAGACACTGGTGGTGAATATATACCAGACAGGGTTTGAGGCGAATGACATCGGCATGGCCTCCGCAATATCGGTTATTTGCCTGAGTATATTGACAATGGTCTCCATGTTCTATTTATACAGTGCAAAAAAAGGGGTAAGCTATGAATAAATTAAATATAAAAAATAAACCCGATGGAGTTTTGGGCAATGTGTTTGTTTATGGAATTTCTTTGGCTGCAGTAGCAGCAATATTATACCCCGTATTTGTGATGCTCTCCATTGCATTCAAGGATTTGGACGAGGTGTTCTTATCTCCGGCTACCTGGCTTCCTCGTAGATTGATGTTCGAAAACTGGATTATTGCATTTAATCGCATACCAATAGTACAATATATGAGCAACAGTGTGAAAGTTGTTCTCGGAACCATGATCCTGACTTTATTCATAACAACACTGGCGGCATATGCGTTTTCGAAACTCGAGTTTTATTTTAAAAAACTGATTATTTATTTGACGCTGGTCTTGCAGATGTTCTCGCCAGTCATAGTAGTAATGCCGCTATTCGTTATGCTAAAAAGAATTAATTTGATTGATACTCATATGGGATTGATATTGTTAAATACCACCTTCTGTATCCCTTTTGTATCCCTTCTAATAAAAGGATTCTTCGATATAATACCAAACGAGGTAGAAGAGGCGGCTTTTATTGACGGATGCGGCAGATTTCAGGTTTTGGTCAGAATAATGATCCCGCTCATTCTGAATGGCCTTGCCATAGCCTCGGTGTTTATATTTATTCTGACATGGAATGAATTTTTATTCGCATACACCTTCATTTCTTCCCAGGATAAGGAGATGGTTGTGGTCGCATTATTGAAAATACTCAAAACCAATCCCAACAATGCGATTCAGTGGAATGTGCTGATGGTTGCAGCGGTTTATGTTACTATCCCTGTCACCGTTCTATTTGGTTTTGTTAGAAAATATATGATAAACTCCGTGACAGAAGGGGCCATCAAATAATATTACGTCAGGATGCAATACATAAAAAAACAATACTATTTCAAGGAGGTCGGGCAATATGGGCAATTTGACATCAAATGGGGCGGAAGATATGAGAATCATTCAGAATACACCTGCTATAAAGTTTTTTGAGGATAGTGAAGATTCAACAATACTATTTGATTTTGCAGATAAATATACTAGACATGAGTTTAATATGCATGGCAGCGGCTGGATTAAAATTTATTACGGCATGGTGACCAATGGATTTGAGGGGCTGAATCTAAGCGACTCGAGTGTTACTTTTGAATCAGCGCTGAAAGGACTTCCCGGTTTTTGCAGGGAACAAAGCAGGGAACTGATGAATCTTGCAGGCAGACTCGTTGAAGGATATGAACCCATTGACTGGCATATTGAATGCAAATCAGGATACCGGTACAGGGTGGACCATTTTACGAAGCTTAAATATGGCGAGATAGAAGGCGTAGATGCGAAGATTCCTTATGATATGTCAAGATGCAATCATTTGGTCACTATAGCAAGGGCATGGAAGACTTCTCACGATGAGAAATACCGCAAGGAGATCATGTCTCAGATCCTCGATTGGATAGCGATGAATCCATATGAATACGGGATTGGATGGCATGCCAACATGAACGTTTCCCTCCGTATGCTCAGTTGGCTTATCTCTTTTTCTTTTATCAGGGAAGGAATGAAACTTGATTGTGCGGATGAAATTGAATTCCTGAAAATATTTGAGAAGAGTATACTGGAACATAGAAGATTCACGTCGGCAAACCTGGAATTCGGTGAATTAAGCATCCATCCGAATCACTACCTTGGAGATTTGGGCGGCTTGCTTGTTGCAAGCATGATGATTGAAAACTGGGATACCGATAGCAAAGCTTGGCATAGATTCGCATTAAGAGATATACGGCTGCAGTTTGAAAGACAGGTTGGAAATGACGGATTTCAATACGAAGCCGCCACAAATTATCATTGCTTTGGACTTGAAATGCTGGTTGAACCGCTGATACTGGGTGCGAAAATAGAAGGACATGAAACTCCGGATGAAGTATTGGAATGGATTAGACAGAATATCGGGGAAAAATGCGTAGAAAAGCTTCATAAAATGTTTGTCGCATTGAGAGATATCATACAGCCGAATGGGTTGATTCCAATTGTCAGTGACAATGATAGCGGAAGGTTTATCATGTTCGACAGGTTGGAACACAATGTTCATGATTGGAGATTCCTTTGCTGTATAGGCGCTGCTTTGTTTGATGATGCTGTGCTTCTTCCTGCAGGCACAGGGACAGAACACTGGAACTCGGCTAAAATCTGGTTTTCGAAAGTGCCTGCCCTTTTGCCGGAAATACGGGAAATAAACAGTGCGGCATATACTGATGTCGGTTTTTATATAATGAAGACGAAAGACGTGTACGGCTTCACATTCTGCGGCCCTATAGGCACAGGGGGGCTTGGAGGGCATGGACATGACGATAAACTCTCTTTTATATTATGCCTGAAGGGATTAGAAATTTTTGTTGACCCTGGAATTTATGCCTATACGGCAAGCATGAGAATAAGAAAAAGAACACGTTCAATACTGAATCATAACACGGTATGCCTCTCCGATGAGCCGCAGAACAGGTATATGGAAGATTCGCCCTGGTGGGGATTTCATGAGGATACGAAATGCTGCTGTCTGAAATGGAACGCATCATCCGACAGGGTGATATTCAAGGGACAGCATGAGGGATACCTGAGACTTCCTGCACAAGTTACACACCAGAGGACGATCGATATCAACGACAAAGAAAAAAGGATCAGCATTCTAGATGATTTTATCTCAGCAAATAAGACTGCAAAACTGCCTTCGATGGTATTTACTTTCATGCTTCATCCAGAATGTGAGGCTGAGGTTGAAAAGGGGAATACGGTTGTATTGACCAGAAACGGGATGAAGGTGAGGGTATCTACCTCCAACGGGGAATGGAAGGTTGAAAAGGCGTGTATTTCTCCCAGGTACGGGGTGAAGCTTGATACCAGCAAGCTTGTCATCAGGCTTGAAGAAGGAGTCCTGGCGAATATTACAGAAATTGCATGGTAAAGGTTAATGGCAAGTGATTCGTTATAGTTGGCAATTTTCGAAAGGAATGTGAATGAACAACTTTAATAATAGAGATGAATTCCTGTTTTATGTCAAACAGATTGAAAAGGATCTTTTCCCTTTTTGGGAAAGGCATATGGATAGAAAACACGGAGGAATATATACTTGCATATCTAATGACGGGAGCAGGATCGTAAGTACTGATAAATATGTATGGTCGCAGGGAAGAATGATCTGGGTGCTTTCAAAAATGGCTGATATGATTAAACAGGGAATTTTAAGCGGCGACGGCGATTCCTATCTGGCGTTCGCAAACAAGACGTACTGCCTGATTAAAAAAAATGCATTACTGAAGGAAGGTGGATGCGCTTACCTTATTACTGAAAGCGGAGAAAAAAAAGAAACACTGCCAGGAGAAGGATATCACAAAAGTCTATTCGTAGATTGCTTCGTGTCAGCAGGATTTGCGGAATATGCACGGGTGTCGGGAAACAGGGAAGCGCTTGAAGATTCGCTTGAATTGTTCGACTTTGTTGAAAATGTTATTGCCAGTGGATCCATACCGGCGGAGCCTTTCCCGATACCCGACGGTTATGCTGCACACTCCATCACTATGATAATGACAAATGTTTCATATGTGCTGGGCAATGCACTGAAAGAACTCAAACATCCAAGGACTGAAGAAATCCTTGAGAAAAGTGTCGGGTATGCGAGAGATGTATTGACACGCTTTTGCGGGGAAGAGTATGTGATAAAAGAATTCGTACCCCTGGAACTCCCGGTGAGGGACACCCTGCTTGAAAGACATACTTTACCCGGTCATTCACTGGAATGCATGTGGTTTGTCATGTTTGCCGCATTACGGATTAAAGATTATCAAATGATAGAAAAAGCATCCAGGGTAGTGGAAAAATGCTTCGAAATAGGTTGGGATGACGAATTCGGAGGACTTCTGAGGTATGTCGATAAAAATGGAGGAAAACCATGGGGCATCGAGCTAGGCGGAAAATACGAGCTGCTTATAAAAGATACTTGGGACAGCAAACTGTGGTGGCCACATTCAGAGGCGTTATTCACGACACTCTTATCCTATGCATTGACAAAAGAAAACAAGTTCCTGTCACTATATAAAAAAACTTATGACTATACGTTTGAGGTGTTTCCTAATCCGGATAAAACGATAGGGGAATGGATACAGATCAGAGATCGATATGGCAAACCCGAAGAAAAGCTTGTAGCACTTCCGGTGAAGGATCCATACCATATATTGAGGAACGTGCTGCTCCTGATTGAACTGCTCCACAAGGATGACTTATTCAGCAAGTGAATGGATTCCTTTTATAATAACAATATTTAATAGTGAGGTGATTGATACGAGCAAGATTATTACAAATCTCAGTGAATGCAAGCCCCTTGATGATTTTGAGGTAATCGATATACATGGACATATGGGATACTGGTACAATTTCAGCATTCCAGAGGTAAGCATGGAAAGCCTCGTTCGGTCGATGGATTATTATGGCATTAATCTGTCGGTCGTTTCCGCTACCGCTTCCATATCGAATGATTTTATCTATGGAAACGATCTGGTTTGCGAACTGTTGAGCAAGTATCCGGACCGTTTTGCAGGATACATAGGGCTTAACCCTCTCTACCCGAAAGAAACCGAAGCAGAGATTGAAAGATGCTGGCATGACAGAGCGGGCTTCATTGGCTTGAAACTCCATCCGGATGTCCATGGATATGACTTTGACAGCACGATCTGTGACAACATATATAAATTTGCAGATATAAAAAAATGCCCGGTCCTCATACATGTGTGGGGGAAAGCAAATACCCTGAAATGCTTGAAGATTGCGGACAAGTTTCCGGAAATGAGCTTGATCATGGGACATAGCGGCGGGCCCGATGCCAACGCAGAAGCAGTCGAGGTCGCTAAAAAGTGTCCCAATGTTTATCTTGACCTTACCGGCTCATGGATGTACGAAGGCGTGCTGGAGTATTTTGTATCCGAGGTTGGCTCAAAAAGAATCGTTTTTGGCACGGACCAGCCTTTCGTTGATGGAAGGCCGAACTTGGGAAGAGTGGGCTATGCAATGATAAGCGATGAGGAAAAGAAAGATATATACGGACGGAATTCAAAAGACATATTGAATAGAATAAAAAGATAAGTAAAACGGAGGTGAGAAATATGCCAATTGCTTTTTTTGATTGCAATATGATGCTGGGTATGAGGAGCTCCATAAAGGCTGGGGCCATATATAAAACCTGCGATGTAATAAAAGTGATGGAAAGATGCAATATTAAAGAGGCTGCCGTATATCACTGCTCCGCTCTTGAATATCACCCGGTATGCGGCAATGCAAGACTTATGGACGAGATAAAGCAATACCCGTTCTTCCACCCTGTATGGGTATTGCTTCCAGGTGCTACCGGCGAGTTTGAAAAAGGGGAAAAGCTTCTGGAAAGTCTTAAAAACAACAATGTCAAATTGGTGCGTATTTTCCCTGGCGCATTAAAACATAATTTTTCAGTATCCAAATGGAATTGCGGTGAATTGTTCGACTTGCTGGACAGCAACAGAATCCCTTTACTTGTTGATATTAGTGATTTTACATGGGACGAACTGGTTGAGATCGCACAAAGCTACAAGAACATGCCGATCCTATTTACCCGGGTGGGTTATCGCAATGACAGGAATATGTATAGAATATTGGAGAAGTATGAGAATGTGTATTTAGAGACCTCTTTTTATAAGGAATTTCTCGGAATAGAAAAAATCACGGAGGTTTTTGGCGCTCACCGGCTGATATTCGGAAGTGAACTTCCAGTTCATTCAGGTGGATCTGCGGTTACCCTTGTGACACATGCCCAGATATCGATGGAAGAAAAGCAAATGATAGCGAGTGGAAATATTAAAAAACTCATTCAAAATGTTTTATATTAAATTTTTTTTAGGAGGATTGTAGAATGGAAATAAATTTTGACATTACTGGCAAGGTCGTCGTGATTACAGGCGCTGCAGGAGTACTGTGCAGCAACATGGCAGGACATCTTGCTAAAAAAGGGGCAAAGATTGCTCTCTTGGATCTTTTTGAGGAAAAAGCGGAAAAAGTCGCGGAGAAAATCAGAGAAGACGGCGGAGATGCCATTGCAGTAAAAGCGGATGTACTGGACAAGCAAAGTATTATGAAGGCCAGGGATGTGGTCCTGAATGCATTTGGAAAAGTTGACATCCTTATCAATGGCGCTGGCGGGAATAAAAAGGAAGCAACTACAAGTGATGAGATGAGTTTTTTCGACATGCCGGCCGATGCGATGCAATGGGTATTCAATCTGAATTTTCTTGGGACAGTATTGACAACACAGGTGTTCGGTGAATTAATGGCCAAGCAGAAGACAGGCTCCATAGTAAATATCTCCTCCATGTCAGCCATCATTCCTCTGACAAAAACAATGGCATATTCGGCGGCAAAAGCTTCCATCAGTAATTTTACAATGTGGATGGCCGTACATTTCAACCAGAACTATTCCAAAGAAATCAGAGTAAATGCGATAGCTCCCGGGTTTTTACTGACGGAACAGAATCGATTTCTGCTTACGGATCAAAAGACTGGCGAAGCGACTGCAAGAGGCAAGACAATTATTGATAATACACCGATGGGGAGATATGGAAGCCCGGATGAACTGGCAGGCGCTGTAATATGGCTTGTATCTGATGCGGCATCATTTGTAAACGGCATTGTACTTCCGATTGATGGAGGATTTTCTGCCTTTTCCGGTGTATAGATAAGATAAATCATTTATTGAATAGCAAAAAATCGGGCAGGAGGGTTTTATATGAGTATCAAGGAAATGAAAGCAGGCAAGCTTAAGGTGAAAATATTCAGCATAAGGCAATTGATGGGTCAGGCTGCTGCAAAAGAAGCATCTGCAAGGATAAAGAATCTTCTTATGCAAAAAGACAGTGTCAATATTGTATTTGCTGCGGCACCATCGCAGAATGAATTTTTAGACGGGCTTGCAAAGGATAAAGGAATTGATTGGAGCAGGATAAATGCATTCCATATGGATGAGTATATTGGTCTTGATCCCAAGGCTCCTCAAGGGTTTGGCAATTTTTTACGGGATAGGTTATTTGACAAGGTGTCTTTTAAATCCGCTAATTATTTGAATGGAGCTTCAAAAGATGCAGCTGCCGAATGCCGGAGATACTCACAGCTGCTCCAGGCGAATCCTACGGATATTGTATGTATGGGGATCGGAGAAAATGGACATATTGCCTTTAATGATCCTCATGTTGCCAAATTTAACGATTCAGAGTCGGTCAAGGTGGTTGAGCTTGATGCGAAATGCAGGCAGCAGCAGGTAAACGACGGATGCTTCAAATCCTTTGATGAAGTGCCGACTCATGCATTAACTCTTACCATACCGGCACTAATGTCATGCAATTCTATTTTTTGCATTGTTCCAGCAAAAACCAAGGCTGAAGCCGTATACAACACGATAAATGGCGAAGTAAGCGAAAAATGTCCAGCCACGATATTGAAGACGCATAAAAATGCTATTTTGTACGTTGATGCGGACAGCGGAAGTCTTGTCCTGGCCTGAAGGGATAAAATGGTGGATGCATATTGTTTTTAAGGCGGTAAAAAGATGGATCGGATTAAAATAGGAAATGGGAAAATCATTACTCCGTTCAGAGTCATTGAAAATGGGTCTGTGCTTGTGGAGGACGGAAAAATCACCTATGTGGGGTTGGATAATATCCATCCGGAGGACTGCCAAGTAATGGATGCCGGGGGGAATTATGTGTCACCGGGCTTTATTGATATTCATACTCATGGCGGAGGCGGGCATGACTTTATGGATGGAACCGCCAAGGCATATGTAGGAGCTGCCAAGGCTCATGCCTCTCACGGGACCACTTCAATCGTTGCGACGACTCTTACAAGTACAAATGATGAACTGAAAAAGACATTCAGAGTATTTAAAGAGGTGAAAGGAATAAAGTATAGCGGTGCTGAGTTTATCGGAATACATCTGGAGGGACCGTATTTTTCCATGGAGATGAAGGGGGCGCAGGATCCAAGATACATTTGCAATCCGAACCCTGCTGAATATGAAAAAATCTTATCATGGTCGGATGATATCGTACGCTGGAGCGCTGCTCCGGAGCTTCCTGGAGCCATTGAATTCGGAAGGCGCCTGAAAGAAAAAGGCATTTTAGCTTCCATCGCCCATACCGATGCAATAGAGGAACAGGTCGAAGAGGCGTTTGAAAATGGATTTACTCATATCACACATCTCTATTCCTGCACATCCGGAGTAAAAAGAATCAATGCCTACCGGTATTCCGGTGTCATTGAAAGCGCTTTTTTATTAGATGAAATGACTGTTGAAATAATTGCCGACGGGTGTCATCTTCCGAAAAGTCTTTTGAAGCTTATCTATAAGATAAAAGGATCCGATCACATCGCTCTGGTTACCGATTCAATGAGAGGAGCCGGCATGCCTGACGGAGAGAGCATCATAGGAAGCCTTCAGAATGGAATGAGAGTCATTATTGAAGATGGTGTTGCAAAGCTGCCTGACAGGACCTCTTTTGCGGGAAGCGTGGCGACGGCAGACCGGCTTGTCAGGACAATGGTCAAAATGGCGGATGTACCGATTGCAGAAGCGGTAAAAATGATGACTTCCACTCCGGCAAAGATAATCGGCGTGGATAAGGACAGGGGAAGCCTCTCCGTTGGAAAGCGTGCGGATATCCTGATTTTCGATAAGGATATTAATATTAAAATGACAATGATCAATGGTCGGGTCATAACAAATTAACTGAATTGACATTTTTATAGAAGCATCCGGTTTTAATATAAACGCTACTGTATAAGCGGTGTTTTTTTGCGATGTTTTTTATGGGGATATCAAAAAAGATAAGACGGTCACAAAAATAGAATATGCTAAGGAATCCATATTAAATGGGTAAAGGATGTAAATCTATAGTTGTATAATCTGAGTATAGAACAATATAAAGGGTTAGATCGAAAAGATTTTTCACTTTATTCTAGATTAGTAAAGGGAGGGATTACTTTGGATAAAAAGGAAATCGGATTTGGCATAATAGGCTGCGGCATGATATCAGACTGGCATGCAGGTGCCATTGCGAAGATACAGGGGGCACGACTTATTGGGGTAACAGATATCAATGAAAAATCCAGAAATGCTTTTTCTGCCAAATATCATACGGAAGCGGTCAACACGGTGGAAGACTTACTAGCCAGACCAGACATTGATGTAATTTGCATATGCACGCCCAGCGGGCTGCATGCCCCGTTCGCCGTGCAGGCAGCAAATGCCGGGAAACATATCATAGTAGAAAAGCCTATGGCCATCAACCTGAAAGAAGCAGATGAAATTATCAATGCCTGTGAGGCCAACGGGGTGAAAGTGGCTGTTATTTCCCAGTTGAGATTTTCACAAGCTGTATGCAAATTAAAAGGCGCTGTAGAGAAAGGCCTGCTTGGAACATTGGTTACAGGCGACATTTATATGAAATTCTACCGTTCTCAGGAATATTACAACAAGGGAGGATGGAGAGGCACATGGAAAATGGATGGGGGAGGCGCTTTGATGAACCAGGGAATACACGGGATCGACCTTCTGCAGTACGTAATGGGACCAGTGAAGTCGGTATATGCCCGGACAAAGACGCTAGCGAGGAAAATAGAAGTTGAAGATACGGCCATTGCCGTACTTGAATTTAAAAATGGCGCACTTGGTGTTATTGAAGGAACGACCTCGATTTATCCCGGTCTGCCTCGAAGGCTTGAGGTGAATGGGGATAAAGGAACCATTGTGCTTGAAGAGGACAGCATTATCAATTGGGCTATCGAGGGGCAGCAAATACCGGATGATATAAAGCTGGAGCGTACCACAAGCGGAGCATCAAGCAATCCAGCTGATTTCAGCACCGAAGGGCATGTAATGCAGATAAGCGACATGGTCGAGGCCATAAGGAATGGTAGAAAGCCATTGGTTGACCAGTATGAGGGAAGGAAGCCCATTGAAATAATCATGGCAATATATCAATCTTCAAGAACAGGCATGCCTGTCGAACTTTAGGCAGGAAGCGATAAACCACTAGTTTAAAATTCAAGGAGGAATTCACATGAATAGTGATTTGAAAATTCAACAAAAAGCAGTTGTATCAGAACCGGAAGACATGTTTACATGGCCAATCATTACGAAAGAGGATGAGGATGCGGTATTGGACGTACTCCGAAAAGGCGCGATGTCCGGAGGGGATGTCACGAAGCAGTTTGAAAATGAATTTGCATTGTGGCAGGGGTCAAAATATGCACTCGGGTTCAACAATGGCACAGCAGCACTTCATTCCGCCATGTTCGGCTGCAAGATCGGAGTAGGAGATGAAATCATTTGTCCCAGCGTGACCTATTGGGCTTCCGCAGCGCCGGCATTTTCACTGGGTGCATCCGTGGCATTCGCAGATATTGATGAAAATACACTTTGTATTAATCCCAATGATATCGAACATAGAATAACAAGTCATACCAAGGCAATTGTGGTTGTACATTATCTGGGACATCCTGCTGATATGGATCCAATTATGGAAATTGCAAAAAAGCATGGATTAAAAGTCATCGAGGATGTATCCCATGCGCAGGGGGGCCTTTATAAAGGACGCAAGCTTGGCTCCATAGGAGATGTCGGTGCAACATCGCTAATGAGCGTAAAATCGTTTGCAATTGGAGAAGGCGGTATGCTGACTACCGATGATTTTGAAATTTATGAGAGGGCCATAGCGTTTGGACACTATGAACGTTTCAATGACAGCATACAGAATGAAGAGCTAAAACAGTACGCGGGTCTGCCCATGGGCGGATATAAATACCGTATGCACCAGTTAAGCTCGGCTGTCGGCCGTGTTCAACTCAAATACTATGATGAGCGCTGCAAAGAAATACGCAAGTCCATGAATTATTTCTGGGATTTGCTGGAAGGCGTGCCCGGAATAAGGGCGCATCGAGTGAAAGAGGATTCAGGCAGCAACATGGCTGGCTGGTATGCTCCGCATGGCCATTATAGGCCAGAAGAATTGGGAGGGCTTTCTGTGACGCGCTTTGCGGAAGCGGTCAGGGATGAAGGGGTCATCGACTGTACCGCAGGCTGCAATGCCGCTCTGCACACGCATCCGCTGTTCAATTCATGTGATGTTTACAGGCATGGAAAACCTACCAGGATTGCCAATACAGACAGTGATATACGGAATAATGACAGAGACCTGACGGTAAGTGAAAAAGTCGGATCGCTGACATACACCATACCATGGTTCAAACACTACCGTCCGGAAATCATCGAACAATATGCAAATGCATATCGCAAAGCGGCGATGAATTTTAATGAACTTTTAAAAAGTGACAAGGGAAATCCGTCAAACCTTGGAGTCTGGCATTTCTTCAGTCATCGGTGAGAGGACGCGGGCGTATGGGGGGAGAAATTTGCGGGGGATGAATATGCATAAAAACTGCCCATATTGTACGAAGGGCGATGGATTGACGGACTTGATGATAGAGATCACCACACTGGATATTTCAACACTTTATCTTTCAAGAGATCAAACATACAAAGGGAAATGTGTGTTGGCATTCAATTGCCATAAGACAGAAATATATGAATTGTCAAGGGATGAACGTGAACTATATATTAATGATATAGCGAGGACTGCGAAAGCGATTCATGACGTTTTTCATCCGGACAAAATCAATTATGCGATATATGGAGATATGGTATCCCATTTGCATATGCACATCGTTCCCAAATATAGAAACAATGTTTCCTGGGGGATGCCATTTGATATAAATCCAGATCAAAAAACGCTGATGTCAGAGGAAGAATATAAAAATATAAAAATGCGAATCGAGAATCATTTAACAAGGTAAATTCATTGAAGTGATCCATAAGCATAATGTCGTCAAGGAGATGGATAAAATGGTTAAAATACTAGTCACTCCAAGATCCTTTGTTCAATCCGGCGCGAAAGCCCTTCAACTTTTAACAGAAGAAGGCTTCCAGCTGATTCTGAATGAAACGGGGAAGACCTTCTCTGAAGAACAGATGATCG
Source organism: uncultured Oscillospiraceae bacterium (assembly GCA_964549475.1). Classification (GTDB taxonomy): domain Bacteria; phylum Bacillota; class Clostridia; order Saccharofermentanales; family UBA5734; genus JBBQKF01. Next base: position 4,366 of record CAZJXH010000041.1, on the reverse strand, counting down.
AGCAATGCGCGGAAGTGGATGGGATCATTGTCGGCATTGATCCGATAACAGAAAAGGTTCTGCTTCATGCAAAGAATCTGAAAGCCATTTCAAAGTATGGCGCGGGTCTTGATAATATCAATTTAGGCAAAGCTGCGGAATGCGGAATTAAAATCGACAAGGCCGCGGGAACCAATGCGGCATCCGTCGCGGAACTTGCGGTAGGCCTGATGTTTTCCCTGGCGAGATGGATTCCTTTGGTCTCCTCTTCAACAAAAAAAGGTGGATGGGAAAGAAAAAAAGGCATCGAACTCAGGGACAAGACCGTTGGTATTGTCGGCATGGGGAACATTGGGAAAGAAGTGGCCAGAATGGTTCATGGATTAGGGATGAATGTGATAGCATACGATCCTTACCTGGATCGAAACGATCAGGCGATTGCCGATTATTCCGTTACATTGCAGGAGCTTGCGGGCATTTATGCGAATTCGGATTTTATTTCCATGCATCTGCCCCTTGTAGAGGAAACAAGAAACCTGATTAACAAAGAAACCCTTGCTTTAATGAAATCCTCCGCATTTCTAGTGAATACTTCAAGGGGGGAGCTTGTCAACGAGGCGGATCTCTATCAGGCACTTAAAAGTGGTGTGATCGCCGGCGCAGCGGAAGATGTATTCTCCAAGGAACCGCCGAAGGAGAGTCCTTTACTTACCCTGGATAATTTCATTCTGACATCCCATATTGGTGCGTTCACCGGAGAAGCGAACGAAAGAATGGCCCTTGTGTCGGCAGAAAATCTTATTCGAATGATGAAAGCCAATCCATAGAAGTCGCCGATTTACATGCCGGCATCAGGGCAATTGCTTATAGAACATGGGTGGAACATGGGGACGGTTCTTTTGTTTCATAAGCGAAATAAAATGAAATAAAAGAACCGTCCCCATATTCCCATATTCCATGAATTTTTGTTAATAGAATAAGGTGGTAAAAAATGAACGATCTGTTTCTTGGAATCGATATCGGAACATCTGGAGTCAGAGCGGCAATATTTAACCGAAACGGCTTTCAAATCAGTCTATTCCACAAAGAATATCCTTTGCTTTGCGGCGAAACCGGCATGGCTGAATTGGATCCGGACAACGTGTTTGACTCTTTGATGGATGTAGTCACAGACTGTATTAAAAATACCGGGATCCGCAGACAGGACCTGCAGGCGATCGGACTGAGCACCCAGCTGTTCAGTTTCATGGCGATGGACAGACACGGGAACCACCTGACGAACCTTATCACATGGGCAGACAACAGGGCGTCTCTTCAAGCTGATTTCATAAAAGATCATTATGACTGCGCCTCATTATACTTAAAAACAGGCTGTCGGACACAGCATCCGATGTATCCGCTGAGTAAAATCTTATGGTTCAAAGAAACGCAGCCTGAATTATTCAAGCAAACGGCCAAATTCATTACCATCAAAGAATATATTCTATACCGTCTTTTCCATGAATATGTGATTGATATTACCGATGCGTCTGCAACAGCATGCATGGACATTCATACATTCACGTGGGACCAGGAAATATTAGATGACATTCTTGGCATCGATAAAGACCATCTTGGCGAGATCGTGGAGTGCACCTATGTCTTGAAGGGGATGAAACGAGAATATGCCGCCCGGATGGGGATTGACCCGGATATCCCGGTTGTGGCAGGTTCCGGTGACGGAATGCTGGCCAATATCGGCTGCGGGGGGTTCGACGATACGGCGATGTCCAGCACGATCGGGACAAGCGGCGCCTTGCGGATCGCTGTGAACAGTCCGTTACTGGATCCACAGCAGCGGACCTGGTGTTATTGTTTTACCAAAGACACCTGGGTGGCAGGAGGCGCGATCAATAACGGGGGCATCGTCTTGAAATGGCTTCGTGATGAATACAAGAAGCAATACGAATATGAAGCGGCAGAAGCGGGGCTTTCAAGCATCTACGCATTGTTTGACCGCTATGCGCAAGAGATCGGTGCCGGGAGTGACGGACTCCTGTTTTTACCTCTTCTTACAGGGGAGAGATCTCCGAATTGGAATGCCGAGGCGAAAGGCGTTATCAGTGGACTTCAGCTTTTTCATGGGAGGAAACACATGGTTCGGGCAGCCATGGAAGGAGTAATCTATAGAATGTTTTCGGTATACGAGGTTTTATCGAGTTTGAATGGGAATGTCCGACAGATCCGGGCGAATGGCGGATATGTCAATTCGGATATATGGCTTCAGATTCAAGCGGATATCTTCAATAAGGATATTGCCGTCGCAGGGATGACGGAATCATCGGTTTTTGGAGCCGCATATATGGCGATGGCTGCAGTCGGCGCGATCGGCAGCTTGAAGGAACCACTCGAATGCATGAAACCGCAGCGGATTATTTATCCGGATAAGAACAATCATGCAGTCTACACCGAAGGCTTTTCCCGGTTCAAGAATCTCTATGATAGGATTTACCAATAAGGCTGCAATTCATTCAATAATCTTGCCTTCAAGCTAAATTCATTTTAATTTTTGCAATATAGAAAGGATGACTGTTATGAATACGAAAGAATCTGTAATTTCCAGAATCAAGGAAGTAGGACTTGTGGCCGTGGTAAGGGCGGACAGTGCGGATCAAGCCGTCCTCATCACCGAAGCCTGCATCAAGGGCGGCGTCGCTGCCATCGAAATAACCTTCACTGTACCGGGAGCCGTAGAAGTAATCAAAGAACTCTCCAGACTTTATGGTTCCGGTAAAATTATTATCGGGGCAGGAACCGTCATGGATCCCGAGACCGCAAGAGCAGCGATATTGGCTGGCGCTCAGTACATTGTGAGCCCGTACTTGAACAAAGAGATGGTCAAACTCTGCAATCTATATCAGGTTGCCTGCATGCCTGGGGCTATGACGATAA
>CAZJXH010000041.1:0-1446 GCA_964549475.1 uncultured Oscillospiraceae bacterium | reverse complement strand
TGCTGATATCGTAAAGATTTTCCCTGGCGAATTATTCGGACCGGCAATCATCAAAGCGATCAAGGGACCGATCCCCTATGCACCCCTCATGCCGACTGGCGGAGTGAGCCTTGAGAATGTTGCTGACTGGATCAAAGCAGGCGCCGAAGCAGTCGGAGTCGGCGGCAATTTAACCGCCGGAGCGAAAAAGGGCGACTACGATTCCATCGCGACGATTGCAGCACAGTACATTGAAAAAATCCGGATTGCCAGAAATTTTAAATGAATCCGGGGTTTGCAGAGGGGATGTAATGGAAGAAATGATTATAAGATTTTCAGCCGATACAGAACCGGATGATAAAACATTATCCTATTATCTTGAAGTTTCGATAAAAAGTAAAATAGCAGGGTTAAAGAAAGTCCTGCTACTCCCGCCTGATTTAACCAGAATGCATTCCGGAGCTGGGAAAATAACCGCCCTTTATTACAAATTGCTTGAAAGTACCTGCCAAGTGGATATCATGCCCGCGCTTGGAACACATGAGGCGATGAGCGAGAGGGAATGCAGGGAGTTTTTTGGCGGAGAAATTCCAATGGAGCGCTTTCTCGTGCATCATTGGCGGGATGACGTCGAAAAGATAGGAGAAATTCCAGCAGAATACATCGAAGAAATCTCTGAAGGACTTATTCATGAGGCGATTGATGTGGAAGTGAATCGCCGTCTGCTCGACAAGTCCTATGATCTGATCATTTCAATCGGACAGGTTGTTCCCCATGAAGTGGTGGGGATGGCGAACTATAGCAAAAACATTTTCGTTGGCTGCGGCGGAAGCAGCATGATTAACCTATCGCATATTCTTGGCGCTTTTTATGGCATGGAGCGCATCATGGGAAGGGATCACACTCCGGTCAGAAAAGTTTTTGACTATGCGGAAGAGCACTTCATACAAGGAATCCCCCTTATTTATGTCCTGACCGTAGCAACACATACGGAAGGCCGGTTTCATCTTCATGGATTGTTTATCGGAAGGCAGCGCCATATCTTTGAGGAAGCGGTCCGTTTGAGCCAGGAGAAGAATTTGATCTTTCTCGAGAAACCTCTGAAAAAAGTGGTGGTATTCCTGGACGAACGGGAATTTAAAAGCACATGGCTTGGCAACAAGGCGATTTATCGGACAAGAATGGCAATCGCAGATGGCGGAGAACTGATTATCCTGGCCCCGGGTGTGAAAAAGTTCGGAGAAGACGATCAAAATGATGAATTGATCAGAAAATATGGATATATCGGAAAAAAGAATGTTATTGACTTATGTAAAAAAAGCGAGGACCTGCAACACAATCTCTCGGTTGCAGCACATCTTATACACGGTTCATCGGATGATCGGTTCTCCATCACCTATGCCGTTGCAAAGATGACAAGACAGGAAATAGAAGATGCGAATTTTCAATATATCGAACTTGCTGAAG
>CAZJXH010000040.1:0-19841 GCA_964549475.1 uncultured Oscillospiraceae bacterium | reverse complement strand
AGAACAAGAATCATATCGATAAAGATAAGGATGATCAGTGCAATGATGATTGTATCAATATCAATCTTCATTGGCCTTTTCTCCCTTCACCCTGATCTGTATTATCCCCATCAGCTCTATCAGCATATACGGTTTCTGGAAATAGTGTTCGATTCCCAGGCTGATTGCACGTTTTACAGAATCCTCGTTTTTTAAATTGGAGACGATTATGAAAGGAATGTTTTTCGTCGACGACTGCTGCTGCAGTTTCTCACAGAGCACAAAGCCATCTATTTTCGGCAGCATGATTTCAGATACAATAAGATCCGGGAGTTCTTTTTCCACAACGGACAGCGCTTCTTCTCCGTCGGATGCGAGAATCACCTTGTATTTCAAGTTTTGAAGGAAAATTTTAAGAATATCCTGATTTGTTTTATCACTGTCAATGATTACTATTTTCCCGTGGGTTTGTTTGTAGTCATTAATATCCGATTCGCTGCAAACCAAGTTCCCGCCTTTGCTTTTTGCCATTCGCAGACGCATCATTGCAATTCCATACATCCTGTCCGGTAATTCTTCTGTCGCAATATTGCTTTTCGTCAGTTCTTCAAGATTTACGATACCGATAGAGACCGAGATCTCTTCGATGAATATTTTAGAAGATCGTATTGTGTTTCGGATCCGCTCCGCAAACTGAATTTCACTTTCTTTTGAAATATTCGGGAAAAAGCAGGCAATGGATGGTCCGTCAAGGCGAAACAGAAAATCCTGATCGATTTTTAATTCTTTCAGGAGATAGACAATTCCTTTCATTATATTATCCGCTTCGTTGTCGCCGTATAAATACCGGATTCTTGCCATGTTATCAACGCTAAGAATAAGAAGCCCTCTTTCTCCCTTATCCTTCTCTTCAAAAATATTCTCAAGGTCTATTTTCAAGTACTCTTTAAAGAAGATTTCACTGTATAATCCTGTGACAGGACAGGTCATGATTTTTCCTTGGGTCTGCGCAATATTTCTATTTAATCTCTCATTGATGTCTTTCAATTCCAGAAGCTCTTCTTTAAGCATCATCGATTCCTGATGAATGCTATTGAGCTCTGATTTGTATACTCTGGGGATGGGCAATTCATACTCCTTTGAAAGGTTTTTGACCAATGGCTCCATGACAACAAGCCACTTGATTCCTTTCTTCAAGTACAGATTTTCAAACAATTTCTCCCACAGTTCTAACCCGGAATAACTATAATCTTTAATTTCATCGATCGTATCGCCTGTCACAATATCAAGTCCCTCAAGGGCTTCCCGGACATCCGTCTCGGAATAGATAGACGCATAGCGTTTGATGACGATGCTGCAGATCCCGGCATAACCGCCTGCCTTTTTTATACTCTTCTTTACAGGATTCAGAAACGTGCCGCATTCCAGTTCCCGCAAAGCCTTTATGTGTTTTTGTATTTCATTGTTGATAATGGAGCCGTGCTGCGGAGCGATCATCCTTATATCCATCAAAAGAAACATTTCCATGACTGGACGCAGGATATCGTTTGAGGGCATGTAGTGCTCGTGAAAGGTTTTCATCTTTTCAATGTAATCCTCTTTTGCAAACAAATCCCATGTGCTTGATATCGCACCAAAGAGGTCGCTGCTGAACAGGGTTTTCGTTAACGTGTCATAAGAAGCAATCGCCCCGGGGAAATGCAGATAGGGTGTGGGTAAAAATTGGATTTCCCTGCCGGAAAGGAGTGTAAGACTGTAATTGTGCTCATCCACCAAATAGAAATCCGATCGTATTCCATAAAATTTGATAATGGTCTGTGTTCTCCATTGGGTTATAATTGTGAATTTTGCGCCGGCTTTTTCAAACAGCGGAACGCTCGAGCACAAATCAGGGTCCTGATGATGGAGAACCACATATTTGATTTTTTCTATAGGGATGATGTCTTTGATGTTTTCGTAAACAGATTGAAAGTCAAGTACAGATCCGGGATCAAACAAGATCGCCTCGTCATGGTCAATCAACAGATACGGGTTGCACTGAAACCCTGATGCATGGTCATGAACTCCTACCCAATAGATTCCTTCTGAAATTTGTATGCTCTTCTTTTCCATACTCATCATCTAATCTCCTTGTATTAATATGAGTCCAACCCATTTAATAACCGGTATGCAGATAACGATTCGCTATAAACAAATTCTCAGTCTGGTTTTACAAATTTGGGGCATCTTAGTTATTGGCTATATACGTTCTGTAATTATTAGTCTATATATTAGGATATACCCATTATTCATAACAATCAATCTTTATATTGATTGTTATGAATCAGGAAGCGGATTTCAAGACGATTGACAAACTGCCTATCCGCTCATTCGGGCGTATAAATAATAATTGAAACGATTGAAATACATATGCAAACAGTATAGTATTAGCGGAGGAATCAAAACCAACGGGAGAAATTGTGCATGTACAAAATTTTTATTGTTGATGACGAAGACTGGATCAGAGAAAGACTGGTAAATACAATTGACTGGGCATCAGTCGGAGTTGAGGTAGTTGGAGACGCTTCCAACGGGGAGAATGCACTTGAATGCCTTAAAACACTTCATCCGGATATTCTTCTTACCGATATCTGTATGCCCGAAATAAACGGACTTTCACTAATTGACTATATTAACAAGCTGGATTTTTCTATTAAGACAATTATTCTTTCCGGTTATGACGAATTTGAATATGCGAAATCCGCTGTCCGTCTTGGTGCTTATGCTTATCTATTAAAGCCAGTTGACGATAACGAATTGATTTCAACCGTCAAGGAAGCCATTGACTCTCTTTTGCTGGAACGGAAGAAGAGCCAGCTGCTTCAGGATATGCAGCAGAAACTGGAGGACAATCTTCCAATCCAGAAGAAACAGTTTATACAGAACCTCTTGAATGGCTACTATAAAAGCAAGCAATGGGCGGATGAAGAGCTTGATTTTCTAGGCCTGCAAAACAAGCCGTTTCTACATATCTGCTTTGTTGTCGAGATGGATAAGCCGTTTGCTGCGGATACTTCACCGTCCGATATCCATCTGATCAAATTTTCCATCGCTAATATAGCGGAAGATTTTCTTAAAAAAATCGGTCCGTACACCGTCATTATTTCACAAAGCGATCAGATTATTTGCGTCGTGTCTTCCGATCTTGCTCCGGAACCGTTCGTCCGCCGCATCAAAGGTGTTTCCTATGGTATTTCCACCATGATAAAACGATTGCTGGATCATACCGTCACCATCGGAATAGGCAATCCGCGTGATGATCTGGTGAATATTGAACATTCCTTCGAAGAGGCGCGCCATGCAGCTTTATACCGGGACTATCTGGGTGAAGACAGTGTTTACAGCATCGAAAGCCGCGATAAGATTCCTGCGCCGTTTTTTTTCAAACAATATGACATCGAGGCGCTTTGCACTTACGTTTACCAGGCTTGCCGGGAGGAAGCGCTTGCCTGTGTTGAACACATTTTGGAAGAGTTCCGGAAGCAAAACGAGAAAATTGCTCCTATCAATATGAAAATTCTTTTTATGGACATTGTTTTTAACATTTTAAAATCCACTTCAAGCAGTAAAAGTCTTATCGAAAAAGAAGATGTGCTGGATGTCGAGTTTTTCAACAGAATGTATGCCCTTAAAACGTTCAGTGATCTGCAAAAGAATTTAACCGAAATTATTGATGCTTTTATAGAACGTACAAAATCTGCACGGGATGGTGGAAAACGCCGCATTATCGAAATGGCGCTTGAATTTATTGAAAAGCATTACCGGGAACCAATCACACTCCGCGATGTGGCCGAAATAATCTATATCAACCCGTCCTATTTCTGCAAAGTGTTTAAAATCGAAACGGGAGAATCTTTTGTGAAATATCTGATGCAATACCGTATAGATAAGGCGAAGGAGCTGCTACACGATCCGAGGCTGAAAATTTATGAAGTATCGGAACAGATCGGATACAGCGATGTACAGTATTTTACTAAAATATTTAAAGCAATCACCGGAGTAGCACCGACTTATTACAGAGATAAGATAAAATAATAGAGAAAAACAAAAGAATGTTCCCTGGAAAGCATGATTTCGAAGGGGTAAAATGGTATTGAAATAAGAAAAGAAAGAAGGATATTTATGAAAGCAGCCTATCTAAAAGCCCCTTATCAATATGAAATCAGAAATGTGACTCTGCGTGACATCACCGAAACCGAGGTGCTGGTAAAAGTTCGTGCCTGTGGATTCTGCGGCCATGACAACATTCTTGCAAGTTATGCAGCCAAGGACTGGGAACCTTTCGGCCATGAATTTTCAGGAACAGTGGAAAAAATCGGAAGCCGCGTAAAACGCCTTGCAGCAGGAGATAAGGTTGTGATCGAAACCTCTACCTTTAATCCGTTCGCCGCCTGTTCTCTTAACGGTCATCCGGAATATGACACAAACGGCCCGAGCTTTATGAATATGACGGATCCCGGGAAAGGATTCGCAGAATACGTTATTGTTCCCGATGATTTATGCGTAAAGTTTGATGGCATGTCTTTTGAAGAAGCCTGTATCATGGAGCCGCTCGGAGTGGCCTGTGATCTTGTGATGACAGCGGATATTCATTTGAATGATGATGTACTGGTTTTAGGGCTTGGCCCGATTGGGCTCATGGCACTGAAAATGGCAAAATCCAGCGGAGCACGCAAAGTCTACGCGGCAGAATTCTCAACCGCGGCCAGTCGGTGCGAGCTTGCTAAAAAATATGGTGCTGATGAAATTATATATACCGATAAGGTAAATCTTGAGGATTATAAATTCGAGAAAGGCGGAGTTGACCGCGTACTGGTTACCGCCCCGCCAAAGATGATTCAATCCGCTTGTAATGTGACAAATACAGGAGGCATTGTGGCTTTTCTCGGGATCAGTTATGGCCCGGAATCCATTGTCTCTTTTGATTCGAATGTTGTGCATTTAAGAAAATTGCAGATCCGAGGTTCAAACGCTATTCCTGCCTTGTATTTTCCAAAATGCATCGAGATGATATCCGCAGGACTTGTGGATGTAAAGCAGCTTATATCCTACCGTTTTACGCTGGATGATCTGCCAGCTGCACTGATCCGCTATCGTGACGACCGTGTAAGCGCCATCAAGGCAGTCATGCTCGCAGACTGATTATTCTCTGGCACTACAATCTTCGCCGGGCGCATTTTACACACAACACAGCCTAGATGTAAAATGCGCCTATTTTTTTAAGAGAGGAAAAACAATTTTGTATGAGCAGGAAAAATCTGGCAGCAGTCAAATTTATAAACAATTCCATGAGAAACATGAAATTCCAGCAAAAAATCGGGATCATCGTTTTTATTTCCATTTTTCTTCCCTGCACGGTCATGAGTATTCTGACTTACTCAGGTGCTGTTGATGCGCTCACAAAGCAAATGATTTCAATTTCTAAAGCTCATACAGAAACAAATCTGGCAGATATTGACAACTCCCTCAGCGCAGCGGTCAGCATCAATGGACATATTCTAAAAGAAGATACGCTGATTGAGTTTACAGTTCATAATACCGAATTTACAGTCGAAGAAAAGGCAAGATATTATCCGGAACTTTATCAGCTTTTTAAGTATTATATCTCCCGAATTGAGGCGCCAAATATTCTTCGGTGCCTGCATTCCTATTATTTATACTTGCCTTCCCAGCATACGGTCATTACTACAGATACCACTTATTATGAAAATATAGCGGAAAGTGATATGGATTTTGTACGGAAACTTCGCGTGAACGGATATTTAAGTGGCTGGTACACAACCAAGCCCGTTACCTACGAATCGATACGAGGAGCGGATATTGATAAAAAATTGATTTCCTATGTATTGCCGATTTACAGCGACGATGCAAAGACACTGGTGGCTGTATGCGCATTGAATATCAGCACATCCCTTTTTGATAATCTTTACGAAGATCCTGTCGAGAATGTGGATAACAGCACTTACGTATTCGATGCAAACGGGATGATCGTTGATTCCGATACAAAACTTGATGAACTGACTGCGGAACAGCAGAAACAGTTGTTTCAAAACTGTACGGAGGAAACCCCGGATAAAAATGTTGAGATTCTGATCGGAAATCAAAAATATTATGCGGTTTACAGCAACTCGAATTTTACCGGCTGGAAATGTGTCACACTATTCAATAAAAACGATATCACGAAACAGCTTACTCAAACTAGAGTTCTGATGCTCATTATGCTTTCTGTCAGCGTGATGCTTATTTTCCTTATCAGCATGATGCTGGCACGACTTTTCTTTACCCCGCTGAAAAAGTTGACGAAGGCAATGGAAGCGGTTCAAAGCGGTAATTTCAAGATGCACATCAACGACAAGAGAAGGGATGAGTATCAGCTGATTTATTCCGGATTCAACCGAATGACAGACGACCTGGATCAGCTTGTAAAAAATCTTGGAACGGAGCAGCTATTGAACCGGGAATCCAAAATCAAACTTTTGCAGGAGCAGATCAATCCGCACTTTCTATATAATACACTTGATTCTATATACAGTATTGCCAGAATTCAGAATGTTCCAGAAATCTCCAGCATGGTAATGGCATTGTCCAAATTTTTCCGTGCCAGCTTATCGGAAGGGAAAGACATTGTTACGCTGCAGGAGTCAATTGAACTGGTGGAAAGCTATCTTACCGTACAGAATATCCGATTTAAAGGGAAAGTGGGGTTTGAGGTACAAGCACCAAAAGAGTTGCTTGACTGTCTGGTTCCCAAACTGCTTTTACAGCCTTTCATCGAAAATTCTGTTCATCATGGAATCGAAAAAATAAAAGAGAAAGGCTCGCTCACAGTAAAGGCGGAAAAAAGAGAAAACAGCCTGCTCTTGATCATATCGGACAACGGAATCGGAATTACCGCTGAAAAACTCGCTCAAATAAAGGAATCCATTCAAAACAATTCTATCAACGAAGACGGAAATTTCGCAATTAAAAATCTCAATACACAGATTAAACTACGCTTTGGCGAGGAATATGGAGTGACGATTGACAGCACCGAGGGAAAAGGAACCCGTGTAATGATCACATTGCCGGTTGTCCATAATCGTGAGGAATTGGAAAAGGCATCCATTTTGCCAATTCAATAGGATAAAAAGCAAAGAAGGATGATTTTGTACAAGAAAACACAAGAATATCCCGTTTCAGATATAAAAAATAGCAGATATAATTTAGACAATTCAAAATTTATTTTAGGAGGAGATTTTATGTTAAAGAAAATTCTGACATTTTCATTAGTTATGGCAATGATGCTTGGGATAGCCGCCTGCGGGAACACTCCTGTTTCAAACAGCTCAAAGCCTGCTTCATCAGGGACATCCGAGGTCAAGGCAAAAGATTTGACGGTTGCAGGAATTGTTTATCTGGAAGATCAGTTTATGAAACTGCTGTCCACAGGTTATACCGACGCCGCCGCGGCATACGGTGTAAAATGCCTGACCAGCAATGTCAACAACGATCAGTCCAAAGAAACAAATCAGATCAATACTTATGTTACTCAGGGGGTCAACGGCATTTGCATTGCCCCGTTGAACGAAGAATCCTCGATTACCACATTGAAGAGTGCCGCATCACAAGGCATGGCGATTACACTCTGCGACAGCACACTGACCAATGCAGATTTCATTATCGGAGGCTACACCTCCGATCAGAGTCAACTGGGGGCTTCCACCGGTGCTGTTGCTAAAAAGTTCATTGAAGAAAAATTGGGTGGCAAAGCGAAAATTGCCATTGTTCAATTCAAATCCCTGCTCCCTGAGAAGAGCGCAGCCCGTTCAAACGGTTTTCTTGATATTGTGAAAACCCTTCCCGGTGTGGAAGTCGTTGCCGACCAGGATGCCTGGATGCAGGACACCGCAGTTACAACAGTCAATGATATTCTTACCGCGCATCCCGATGTGAATATCATCTTTGCCGCAAATGACGGCGGTACAGTCGGTGCTACCATGGCTGTAAAGAATGCAGGAAAATCAGGTTCTGTTTATGTATTCGGTATTGATGCCAGTGAGCAGATCGCTTCGATGTTACAGGACAGTGATAATATTCTGCAGGCTGTCACCGGACAGGACGCTTACAGCATGGGTTATAAATCCATGGAAACATTGATCAATAAACTGCTTGGAAAAGAAACCGGAATTTCAAACGGCACGATCAAGACCGTTAATGGAATTCTTCTCAACCGCGCAGATCAGGAAGGCATTAAAACATTCCTTAAAAACCTATCGGAACGCACCGGCGGCTGATCCCCACAGCAGATAGGCAAAGACTGACGCGTGAAGCCGTTATGAGCCAGGGCAATCGCTTACGAAAAGAAATGGAACATCTGTTACGAATCCGTCTCTTTTCGTAAGCGATTGCCCTGGTTATAAGCCGCGTCACTGCACCTCAAAACGGCTTCATTAATATAATAAAAAGTTATTCTGAAAAAGCGAGGTTCAAAATGAGCGTTTTAGAAGCTAGAAACATAATAAAAATATTCCCTGGAACGGTAGCACTGGATAATGTTTCCGTGTCATTCGAAAGCGGAAAAGTCCACGCACTGGTCGGCAAAAATGGTTCTGGAAAGTCCACTCTGCTAAAAATCATGTCAGGTGCGCAGCCGGCAACTTCGGGCGAACTTTTTCTTGATGGGAAAAAGATGGATTTTTCGTCTACCGTTGATGCTTTCAAAAGCGGGATTGCCACGGTATACCAGGAACTGAGCCTTGTGCTGGGCCTGTCGGTTGCTGAAAATATCCTCATTGGGCGAATGCCCCAGAAGTACGGATTGATCGATTATAAGACAGCAAATAATACCGTGAAAGAATTATTGCATGAACTGGATATTAATATTCCGTGCGATGCGCTTGTCGCAGATCTCAGCATGTGGCAGCGCCAGATGGTTGAAATCGCCAAGGCAATGAGCTTCCATCCCAAGGTGTTGCAGCTTGATGAGCCGACTTCTTCCCTGGCAAAGCACGAGGTGGAATCGCTTTTTAAAATAATACGTTCATTGCAGGAGAAAGATGTCATCATCCTATATGTTTCTCATAAGCTCCACGAGCTCTGGCAGATTGCCGATACCTGCACGATCCTGCGTGACGGGCAGTATATCAATAAGGTGAATATGACGGATACCTCTCACACCGACCTCATTAGTATGATGTTTGGTGATGTCAAGGTGCAAAATCGCCCTGATGACCTGATGGTTTCAGACGAGGTCGTTTTGCAGGTCGAAGGACTTACCCGGAAAAATAAATTTTCCAATATCTCCTTTCAACTACATAAGGGCGAAGTGCTTGGCATTGCAGGAATGCTGGGGTCAGGACGCACAGAACTGCTGAAGTCCATTTTTGGCGCCGACCTTTTTGATTCTGGTAAAATCATTTTCAGAGGCAAAACCATTCCCTCTGCGCATTTGATAAAAATGAAGGAGCTGGGCCTTGCACTCACTCCGGAGGACCGCAAGCACGAAGGGCTGATTTTACAAAACCCGGTGTCTGAAAACCTTTGTTATGCAAGCTTGAAAGCTTTGTCAAAAAGAGGATTCATGATGAAGACCAGAGAGCAGGAATATGTAGACAAGCAGATTGCGGATTTACAGATCAAAGTCCCCAGCCCTGAAATATCAACCAGTTCTCTATCCGGCGGGAACCAGCAGAAAGTAGTCATTGGAAACTGGCTCAATACAAAACCGAAAGTGATGCTTTTTGACGAGCCCTCCCGGGGAATTGATGTGAATGCAAAACAGCAGATTTTTAAAATTATGTGGGAACAATCAAGAAACGGCGTTTCAAGCATTATGGTTTCAACCGATCTGGAGGAGCTTCTGGAAGTCTGCCAGCGCATTCTCATCATACGGGAAGGATGCCTGGTGGGGGAGGTTCGCCCGGAGGAGCTTTCCGTTAATGATCTTTATTCTCTATGCATGGGCGAACATTCTTCCCGTGAGGTATAAACGTTTTTGAAAGGAGTGTTTTTCTGATGATTCAGGAAAACAATGTAAGACATGAACAAAGCTATAACAGCGTTGAATCCGAAATCTCCGGATCTAAACCAGATTTCGAAAAATAAAAAATTTCTCAATATTCTTAGCAAACACATATTGGAGGTCATTCTGATCCTGCTCATTGTAGTTGTCAGCCTGACTTCGCCGATGTTTTTAACAGGGAAAAACTTTCTAAACATTCTTCGGAATATATCCATGACCGGCATTATTGCTTTTGGTATGACTTTCGTAATTATTGCAGGCGAGATTGACCTGTCGGTTGGTTCTACGGTAGGTCTAAGCGGTGTAGTAGTCGCTTTAACAGCGGCCAAACTTTCAGCGGCAGGAATGATGTCCATCAGTGCGGCAACCATTGTCGGAATTCTGGCGGCATTGCTTGTCTGTGCACTGGTCGGTCTGGTCAACGGCGTTTTGCTTACGAAATTTAAAATGCCTTCTTTTATCATAACGCTGGGGATGATGAACCTGATCTACGGAGTTGGCGCGGTTCTTTCCGGAGGATTTCCTATCACAAAACTACCGGTATGGTATAACTGGTTCGGTGCAGGAATGCTGTTCGGCATTGTTCCCGTGCCTGCGATGTTTCTGCTCATCATGTTTGCTCTGACCGGAATTGTAATGAAATATATGAAATTCGGCCGTTCGATTTATGCAACTGGCGGTAATCCTGAATCCGCAAGGCTTTCAGGCATCAATGTCAGATTTTACAAAATCGCTGTTCTTGTTATCGTTCAAGTCTGCAGCGGCATCGCGGGTATATTGCTTTCATCGCAGGTAATGTCCGGCACTTTTTCTTTTGGAAGAGGCTGGGAAATGACCGCCATTTCCTCTGTTATCATTGGCGGTACAAGTATGGCAGGCGGATCCGGCCGCATCTGGGGAACTTTTTTAGGCATGATTTTCCTGGGTATCCTTGGCAATGCCATGACTTTGAACGGCGTAGACGATTACGTTCAATATATCGTTCAAGGTGCGCTGATTATCGGTGCAGTTTTGATGAACTCGATTCAGAGAAAACATAAAACCGCATAATAGCTTACCTTACTGTTCCTTCCATATATACTGGTCATAATAAAATGATTCCTTATACCCGATTTTTTGATAGACCTTGTTGGAGTATGGATTTGCACAGTCCGCATACAGCGCGCAACAGTCAAAGCCTTCGTCCAGGAGTGATTGTGTCAGGTTCCAGACACAGGCCGTACTGTAGCCTTTGCCTCGGAAATTCGGCGGGGTATAGACACTGCCGATGAAAATACAATCGGATGTTCTCCTGACGCTTGCCGCCAATGATACCGGGACACCATCTTCCCAAATATAAGCTGTACCGCTCTCAATCGCGCGTTTCGCATTCTCCATGCCGCCCTGTAAGTCATAATCTCCAAGATGGCAAGCAGGTATAAAATCCGCATACCAGTATGGAAGATAGTACATGTCGTTTTCATTTGCTTTCCGAAAGCCGCCGCTCGGCAGTGCCGGCAACGATGGGTTTTTTAGCTCTTTCAAGATATATAAAACCATGTTCATATTGTTGTCAAAGTGTTTTGACGTCATCGCTCCGTATCGCTCGCAAAAGCTTCTGGCAAGAGCTTTTTCGGTCATGAACAGGTCGATGTCAATCTTGTTTTCAACAAGCGATCCGGCAAAAAAGCCCACTGCGGCATCATTTCGGATGTTATCGGTTTCATAAAGAACCATCGGGAACGGAGCCGTACGAATTGCAGTAAGCAGGATCTTACCCCGCTCGTCCTTGACGGTTGCCATGACCATGTTGCTGTTATCGCGGCTTTCTAATCCGTTGTTTATATTAAGTAACAACAAATTGTTTTGAATTTCGTGTTTTTTGATCGTTTCCAGAACATCGGCGGCAAAATCCTGTACTTCTGTGTAATGTGTGAATATCATTTCTTGATTCCTCCTTCTGATAAAATAAAAAATGGGATAAAACAAAAAACGGTCAAAGCTTCTTTCCTTTTTGCTTTTAACCGCCTGTTTCATAATATAATTTTATGCCGATATAAAATTTATTAGAAGTCCAGCAGCAAAAGCCCGTTGTCTTGGACAGAACCGTAAATGTCACATTGCATATCTATAAAAGAAATGTTTCCATTTGCCATCATGAGCTTTTGCCTCCTTTTCATATAATATTTATCGATTGTATTACAATTAGCGTCGCTTGTCAACGGATGGACCCATCTCCTAATGGTGGAACAATCGCAACCCAGTCATGCACATAACCATACTGTATTGATTGCAGGCTTCGATCACGATATCGTCCCTTACCGATCCGCCGGGTTGAACAATATATTTCGCACCGCTTTGGCGGGCCCGGTCGATGTTGTCCCGGAAAGGGAAGAAAGCGTCCGATCCCACTGTAACATTCTGCAGGCCCTTTAGCCAGGCCTGTTTTTCTTCAAACGAAAACGCTTCCGGAATCCCCTCAAGTAAAGAATTCAGCAGGCCGGACTCCATATCTGTCCTATCGTTTTGCAGGAATAAATCAATCGCATTGTCACGCTCCGGTCTTCCTGTTCCCGGCTTGAACTTCAAGCTCAATACGCGGGGGTGCTGTTTCAGAAACCATATATCAGCCTTCCCGCCGGCAAGACGGGTGCAATGGATTCTTGACTGCTGTCCCGCGCCGCTGCCGATCACTTGACCTCCTGAAACATAACAGACGGAATTCGACTGGGTATATTTCAGCGTGATCATCGCAAGGATCATATCTCTTTTCGCTTCTTCCGGGAGCTCTCTGTTCTCTGTGACGATATTCTTCAAATCATGGATACAAGGGATATGGCTGTTTTTCTCCTGTACAAACTCGATGCCGTAAATCGACCGTCTCTCCAGCGTCCCCGGTTCATATCCTGGATCGATCTGGATGATGCTGTATTTTCCGCCTTTTTTCTGCTTAAGGATATCCAGGGCTTCCGCTGTGTAGCCGGGTGCGATAATGCCGTCCGATACTTCCCTTCTCAGCACCAGCGCCGTGGATTGGTCAACAATGTCGCTGAGCGCCGCCCAGTCTCCGAAAGAAGAGATCCTGTCCGCTCCTCTTGCCCGGATATATGCCGCTGCAAGCGGGGAGAGGTCCAGGTCTTCGACAAAATACGCTTTTTTAAGATCATCCGGCACCGGCAGTCCGATTGCCGCTCCCGCCGGGCTGACATGTTTGAAAGAAGCCGCCGCAGGCATATTCAATGCGGTTTTCAGTTCCTTCACAAGCTGCCAGGAATGGAAGGCATCCATGAAATTGATATACCCCGGATTCCCGTTCAAAACCGCAAAAGGCAGCTCCCCGCCTGTCGAATTCAGTTCTGCCTGTCCCTGATGTGGATTACACCCGTATTTCAGTTTGTACGATCTCATCTTTCTCCTCCTCAAAAATAAGAAAACCGCCTGAGTAAAATAATTATTTACCCAGGCGGTCGATATTTCATCCTGAAACCAATCAAGTCCCAGTCCCCATGCTTCCTATTGTTCAAACAATCTATCCGCCAGTCGCATGGTTTTTATTTAAATTTCTATTTCCAGTATAGGAGATATCTCTATGGATTGTCAAGCGGAAAATACATCATTCTCCCGAAATTCCTCCCATGTTCATTTACTCTTTGTAATCCGGATATAGTCGCTCAGCTTCAGTCGGTTCCCATAGTTCAATATCGCGGCGGAATAGATTTTAATCGACACCCATGAAAACAGTGCGATCGTTGCAATCAGTAAAACGATGGAAATAACCAGCTCCAGCGGTGGTACATTCGTCATCAATAACCGGCTTGGCATGGAAAACGGCGAGGTAAGCGGGACAATCGATGTGATGGTCGCTATCCTGTCGGAATTCGGTATCGTTATCGGGAAATAGGAAAAGTAAAATGCCATCAGCGATATCATGGAAACCGGCATGATCGCGGAATTCACATCCTCCGCCTTGCTGACCGACGCGCCTGCGACTGCATTGAACATAGCATATAGAAGGTAACCCAAAATAAAATAAACCACGATCATGATGATTGCGAGCGGAGTAAAGGCCCCAAAGTCAAGACTTTGGCCGAACAGCTTGAAATCTTTCGGAAAGAAGAGACCATAGGTGACAATGGCGGTAGATAATATCAAGCCGAGCTGCATCAGGCCAAGAAGTCCCATTGCAACGGTTTTGCCAAGAATGATATTGGAAGGTTTCGTCGAAGTCACCAGCGTTTCCATGACTCTGGATGTTTTTTCCGATGCAACAGACATGGCGATGCCGTAGCCGAAATAGTAAATTGCGAAAAACAGGATAAACATGATGAGCATGCTGGATACAATGCTTTTCACATACCCTTTGCCAAGTTCATTCACATTGACACCGGGAGCGGACAGGATCCTGGAAGTCAGACTGGTATCTGCGCCGGCAGATCGAAGCAGGCTTGAGACATAGATATTCTTCAGCAATCCCCCCAGCTTGTCCGGTTCCGGACCGATACCGTATTTTTTGACATAATACTCAAAAACAGGTTTGTCATTCGTTCCATTCAAAACCAGCAGGAAAATATTGTCTTCGTTTTTAACCCGGTCCATCAGGGAACTGACATCAGTTGTCGTTTTCAATTCTATATTGCAGTCCGTAAATGCTTCTTTCAACGGGGTGATGTCCTTATCTAAAACATTTAGACTATCCACAATATAAAAATACCGGGTAGCCGGAGATTGTGCCTGCTGGCTGGTGCTGCTTGAATTGCCCGAGGTGTCTGAAGTGCCTGAACCGGTGGATTTGCTGATCAGTCCGGGAATAATCATGACCGCAATTGTCAGAATCAGCATGATAATAGTGGATATCACAAAGGTTTTTTTACGGATATTCTCGTGTAAAGTGTATTTCAGAACAGTCCAGAATCCTCTCATTGATGTTCACCTGCCATTTCAATAAAAATTTCGTGAAGGGAAGGCTCTCTGATTTCAAATTTATCCAGTCGAAAGCCTGCTTTGATGATCCGGTCCAAAAGCCTGTATGCTTGCGAATCATTCGATATCTTGATCTCGTACCCTGTCGCGATGGATTTGATTGCTGTAATGCCTTCCTGTGCTGCAAACCCGGTAACATCCCCGTCGCAGTCGATAAACAGGTTGGTACGGCCGTATCCGTGTTTTATTTCTTTCAGA
Organism: uncultured Oscillospiraceae bacterium; assembly: GCA_964549475.1. Lineage (GTDB taxonomy): Bacteria > Bacillota > Clostridia > Saccharofermentanales > UBA5734 > JBBQKF01. The sequence continues at coordinate 4,666 of CAZJXH010000040.1, read as the reverse complement.
TTCCCACTCAGAATGGTTTCGCCTTCGTTCAAAATCAAAATCTCTCTGCAATATTCCTCCACCGCTGCCATCTGATGGCTGGACATGATGATGTATTTGCCTTTCTCCATCAATTCCTGTATGACCGACTTGAAAAGCTCGGTGTTGACAGGATCCAGTCCACTGAACGGCTCATCCAGTATGATCAGTTCCGGGTCGTGTATAATAGCGGAAATCAGCTGGATTTTCTGTTGATTCCCTTTTGAGAGCTGCTCTGCGATGCGGTTCTCGTATTCAGACACATTCAGTCTGTCAAGCCAGTAAGTCAGGGAAGCTCTGGCATCTTTACCGGTCATTCCTCTGAGTTTGGCAAAATACAGCAGTTGCTCGCTGATTTTAGCCTTTGGATAAATTCCCCGTTCCTCCGGCAAATAGCCGAATTTGACTGTCTCGCGGGTGACCTCGTTATTATTCCATTCAATGGTGCCGCCGTCTTTCTTCAGAATACCCAGAATCATGCGGATCATGGTGGTTTTGCCTGCCCCGTTTGTCCCGAGCAACCCAAAAACGCCAGGATCATCCATATTGAATGACAGGTTCCGGACGGCTTTTTTTTCACCAAAACTTTTGTCTGCATTTGCTACTTTAAGTCCCATCTTCTCACTACTCCATCTTGCTTGTATTTTTGATTTGACTCACTCTTCTATTGAATAATATTATCATTCAAACTTTTATTTCTGTAGACCAGATCCGTTTTACATTTCATTTTGATACCGGTTCATGAAAAACAGGCCCAAAACATTATAAGCCAGGTATACCGCGACAACGGCCAGCGTTAGCCATATTGACGAACGGATGAGGATTGTGATCAATGCGATCCCCATGATGAGCCATTGGGTCATATCTCCGGCTTTTGCCTTTGCTTTATTGCGGATAAGGGTGTTCCTTTCGTCCTTGAATTCGATTTCATTCAGCTTCGAGATTCCCGGCTTGTTCTCCTCCATTCTTTTCATTATCCAATTCGCAATGCTCATCCCGGTCAGTCCGGCTCCGATACCAATCAGAATGCCGGAAATCGCTTTTACGTTCTCTGTATTAAAAAGGAAGCTGATTCCGATCAGGCAGATGCCAAGAATGAATGTGACAATATAGAACGATTTCTTTTTTAGCATGGTAATTCCTCCTCGTAAATAAAAATCTCTTCGATGCTCAAGCCGAAGTAACGGGCGATTTTGAAAGCCAGCAGGATGGAGGGATTATATCGTCCATTTTCAAGCGACCCGATCGTCTGCCTGGAAACTTCCAGAGCCAATGCCAGTTCCTCTTGCCGGATTCCTCTTTGTTTTCGTATTTCTTCCAATCGATTTTTCACACGGCAGCTCCTTTCGCATGGAAAGTATACTTTCCAATATAAAATAGCACGATTGCGCATAGATGTCAAGCGTGCTTTCCATTTCATTGAAAAATATTTTTACAAAATCCGGATTCCCTGGTCATTTCTGTTATGAAACCATCTGTTTTTTTACGAAACCAAAGATATCCTATAATACAAATTCTTGGTCTTGCTAAAAGAATTCAAAAAATAAATCGCGATAATTAAAAAAAAGACGTCGACTGCAGCCCAATCGGCGTCCTTCAAAATTCTTTCAATCAAATGTTTGTCATACCTGCCTCTTTGTCACACTTGCTTCTTTGTCACACCTGCTTCTTGTTGAACAACGCAACCGCTGCAATGATAAAGCCTGCTGTCAATGCAGCGCACAGGACAATCGGCCAGACAAAATCCGATATCGGCATGCTGTTTGTAATCAACGTCATGTTATTTGACGCCAGAGCAATCGGATTGAAATCCTGCAGTTTTGGCACAATATTGATCAGAAACAGGATGACAACAAATCCGCCCGTGAAAAGCAGGCATCCATAGCTGTTCTTGAAAAGGACACCGCCAAGCATCATAGACGCGAGAAGCAGAACCCCGAACAGCCACAAGCAGAATACGGCGAACAGGATATGAATGGTGGAGAGGCTATTTTCCTTCCAAAAATATGACGTGTAGGCATAGGATACAACGAAACACAAAACATAGCTGGCAGTCCAGACGGATACCGCCATCGTGAATTTGGATACGATCACTATGCTGCGAGAAAGTCCTTTTGTCAGCATATTGACCAGTGTGCCGCGAGAAAACTCGTTCGCCATGATTCCGCTGAATACAATGACAAGAACGATCAGACCCATTTGCGGCACATTCTTGAAAAACTGCGCCCACGAGTCCGCTGCGGTCGGTTCCGGGATTGCGATTTTCATCCCCTCGGGCAGAAAGGAATCCATAAGCTGTGGAGTGATTTTCGCTGTGATCGGGTTCATCAATCCAAGCAGCAGAAAGACGCAGCCCATGATCAGCAGTTTATAGGAACGAGTCGTTTCGGTGAACTCTTTTTTTGTAAAGGCAAGATAAGCTCTCATTGGACCACCTCCAGGAAAAGACTTTCGAGTGTCGGCTCCTGCACTTCCATTTTCACCGGCAGAAGGCGGTTCTCCGCAAGGGTTGCAATTACGGCCGACTCCGCCTTTTCAATATTTTGTGTATGAATGACAAGACGGATATCCGTTTGTTCGGCGGTTGTCAGGAAAGATGCCATTTGCGGCGAGGATATGAATTCTTCTTTATCCGCCTGTGATGAAAATTCGATCAGCAGGCCATCCCGCCTGTGTTGTTCCCTGATGTCCGACAAGGTGCCGCACAGAGCCAGTTTACCGTTATGCAGGACTGCGATTCGGTCGCAGATCCGCTCCACATCTGAAAGAATATGCGTGGAAAAAACAACGGTTGTCTTTCCTTTCACTTGCCCAAGAATATCCAGGATCTCCTTTCGGCCGATGGGATCGAGCGCCGAGGTCGGTTCGTCGCAGATAAGCAGTTTCGGCTCATTTAGAAGGGCCTGCGCAATGCCAAGCCGCTGCTTCATCCCGCGGGAGAAGCCTCCGATCCGTTTATTCGCCTTTTCGAGTCCCACCAGTTTCAACAGCTCCTCGCTTTTGCTTTTAATTTGCTTTTCGGAAAGTCCGGTGATTTCACCGCACAAGGTGAGATATTCTTTTGGTTTCATGAAATTGTAAAATTCGGGAACATCGGGCAGATAGCCGATCGACCGGTTGGTTTTTGTCTGTCCATAGGCCACCGGTTCTCCCATCACTGTGATTTTACCGCCGTCTGCTTGAAGCAGTCCCAGAATCATTTTCATCGTGGTCGTCTTGCCGGCGCCATTCTGCCCGAGGAAGCCGAAAACGGCGTGTTCCGGCACCGTAAATGACAAATCGTTGATGACTTTGTTTGTGCCAAAGCTTTTTGATAAATGTTCGATACAAAGAATGTCCATTATTCTGCCTCGCCTCTCCCGAAAATAAAGTAAACAACCGGCCCGATGATTTGAATGCATAGCACGATGATGACCCACAGCACCTTGTTTCCAAATCGATAGTTCGGATGCCGCAGCACATGGATCAGCGCGGTGATCGCCAATCCCAGTTCAACAACCATCAACGGGATCAGAACCGGCAGAAATTCCATTATTTTTTCTATATCCATATCCATATCCTCCTAATAAATTTTAAGAGAGGTGCATTTCATTCATATTTTAAGAAATGCCCTGACGATTCTTATCTGTCTGGCGGGAATCGTTTATCCTCTTATTATATAGATTTCAGTTATATTGATTTCAGACAATAATCGTTTTCATTGTTTCCATCATGCTCTTGTATCGCGGATGTTCTGCAAATGCCGCAAAGGCCGGATTGGCAGCGATCCCTTGTATCATGCTTTCTCGGATCACCTTTTCATCCCGGGGAGCCTGGACTCCCAGGTCAAACTCGTCGAACCAGCCGCCGATATTGTCAAAGAATCCATCGCCATGCAGTGTGAATGGAAATACGAACGACATGCACAGATCCACGTATTTCTCGATCATATCCAGCGCCCTGTCTGGATTGTTTTGCACCGCATACCCCTGCGCCGCTGCCAGATAAACCGGCGGCATAACCCCTGCATTCAGCCTGTCCAGTTTGAAAATCTCCGCTAATGCGAGCGTGCGGCGCAATATTTCTTCGAACCGCTCCGCATCATCCAGATATAGCATCAAATAGCCCGGCATAAGTCCGGTCATCTTGATCAGATTCTGATAGATTCCCGCCTGCATGACCTCTTTTGCCTTTTGGGCGTTTCCTGTCATCTGATAGGCGCTTGCCAATACCGTTTCATCCGACGGAGAGGGTCTCATGGTTCCGGCTAGCAATTCCAGCACTTTCTCCGGATGCTGCCGCATCAGGCAGCAGACCGCCTCCACGGAATTCGCCTCATTGATCATCCACACCTCGTCACTCTCTGCTTTGATCCGGCGGCACAATTCGATCGCTTCCTGAAGAATGGCTTCCTGCGCCGCCTTCTCTTTTGCAAGCATGTAGTGGTTGATCAGAAGAATGACCATCTGCATCAGAAGCGGGAAGCAGGAATAGTATTTTCTGATTATTTCATGGCAGTCTTTCAGGGCTTCGTCGAACGGCTTGCTGGCGAATTTAATCGTCAGCCGGTGGTACAGCTTGCTGATATCGGCTTTTGTCTTCTGCGGCGCATATGCGATCAATTCGTCGATGCTGATGGCGCCGCCCTGGCGATACCAGCCGGGGATCC
>CAZJXH010000039.1:0-19881 GCA_964549475.1 uncultured Oscillospiraceae bacterium | reverse complement strand
CAGCCTCTCTTTTCTGCCGCAATCATTTTCCTGGCGGTGTTTCTCGACAGTTATCGGAATAAGAAGATCATGAAACTGGAACGTCGGAACATTCGTCTGAAGTAAATAAAAAATGGAATGGGGGAATAAGAATGACAAGAGAAGAAAGAGTCCTGAAACTGATAAGGAAAGAAGAGATTGATTATCTGCCCAGCAATATTTATTTTGCGTCTCACGGGACCAAAGAATCTCTTCGGAAAACAATGCGCTTTGATACGATGGATCAGCTTGATGACTATCTGGAAAATCATTTGATGATTACCAGCCTGATGGATGACGTGTTTCGTTATCGCGGCGATCATGAATTTCTGAAAAAAGCGGAAAAAACTGTCTTCGCAAAGGTTGATTGGGAAAAAGGGATTCTATATGACCGATGGGGCTCCGGATACGACATCTATTCGGATGGAATATTCATCAAACATTTTCCTTTACGTGGAAAGGAAATGAAAGATATTGAGAAATACCAGGTTCCCAATATTGATGAACCCGGCAATCTGGATAATGTGACAGCGGATATTCGAAAATATTCCGGGAATTATCTGGTGGTATTTTCCGGATATGCCGGGATCTTTGAACGGGCGCTGTTTCTGATGGATTATGAGGAGCTTCTCATGAACATGGCCTGTGAACCTGCATTATGCGAATGCTTATTTGATAAAATCCTGGAATATAAAATAGAACAGGCAAAGCTTGCAGTGAAACTGGGCGTTAAAATCGCCCATACAAGTGACGATTTCGGCATGCAGACAGGCCTCATGATGTCAAAAGAAATGTGGTTGAAATATTTCAAGCCTCGCTGGGCAAAGGTTTACGAAATCTATAAATCCGCCCATATCCCTGTAATACATCATTCTTGCGGCAACGTTACCTCGATAATAGGGGATATGATCGATATTGGTCTGGATGTTTTGGAACCGGTTCAGTCTGTCATGGATTTTGATTATTTGAAAAAAGAATTTGGTAAAGATCTGACTTTTTGGGGGGGCATCAGCACGCAGGGGGTTCTTCCCTACGGCACTCCGGATGATGTCAGAAGACTGGGCGCAAGTACCATCGAAAAACTGGGAAAGGGGGGCGGCCTTATCATTTCTCCGGACCAGGACATCATGGGGGACGTTCCGATTGACAATATCAAAGCGTTGGTTGAAACGATAAGAGAAAAACGGATGAATTTCAAATAACACAGAGACTGGAAAAACAGAAACAGGAATTTATCAAATTTGGAGATGCAACGAAATGAAAACTTTTACATTGGACTGTTCAATCGATGAGAATAATAAAGGAATTTCTATTGAACATTCAGGATATGCACTGAGGCTATATCATGACAGCAAGGATGCCGCCAATGTAAAACGGCTGTCGCTTTCGAACGAAAACATGCGGATAGAACTGCTTCCTTCAAAAGGGCTGTCGATCACAGAAGCATTTTGCAGGGCTCAGTCTTATTTTTGGCATCCTCCGTTAACTAGCCTGCCGGATCCGGATGCGTTCAATCCATCCGATACGATTTATCTCAATGGAGAACGGACGGAAGGATACGGCTGGATAAGACAGTTTACCGCCGGAGTGGAGATGCTGGGGCTGAAAAACTGGGGACTGCCAAGGGAAAATCCCGAAAGTCGCGAAATAATGCCGATGCATGGGACAGCATCTTTAATTCCGGTAAAAACAGTGAATGTTAAATTGGCAGAACACTATGCCGAAATCAGCGGCGCTTTTCTATTCCGGGAGGGAAGCGGATCGGAAGACGTGCCATGGTACAGCAGAGGGAAAATAATTTTTGAAGTGGTAAAAAAAATCATCATACAGAACAATGGCAAAAAAGTGATTGTGAAAGATCGAATTATCAATAGATCCACCGAAAAACACAAAGCCGATTGGGGGTACCATGTTCAATTGAGGCCGGCCGAAGGCGCTGAGTATTTCGTGCCAAGCAGAAAAATGAGAAACAGTGAAAAAACAAGCGCTTCATACAATCATGAAATATGGCATCCTTCGAGAGAACCGGGTATCCGGGAGCAGACAATGAACATCCATAAGAATTTGCTGATAAAAGAAGGCGCATTGGGAAAAGAAAACGGAATAGACACTCTTTTAAAATACCCTGACGGGCATGCGATCCTGGCGGTGATTCCTCCGGCTCCCTGGATCGGAACATGGATCAGCGCAGGCGGAAAAGGCGGAAAAGAATGGTGTTATGGCACAGCGGATAAGGGACATCCGGTTTCTATCATGGAAAACGACTATGACGGAATTGGTCCTGAATTTGGACAGAGCGACCTGTTCCATCATGACGAGGAGGAAGATCGATTTAGAAATGCGGATTTGGAACCTGGTCAAAGGATCGATATCATGATGATTTTCAGGATGCTGACTTCGAAACAGGCCCGCAGCTATGAGCGGGAGATCAGAGAATATAGTAAGAATAGAGACATTGGTCGGATTTTGTAACAAGCAATAGAGAAAGGGGCATTTGAGCATGAGTACTTTTGGCACGGTTATTTCAACGAGGGGGTTTTTCCCGGCAAGCCTTGCGAAAGAAGGAAGAAGCAGCATTATTAGGAAATTGGAGAATATGGGTCATAAAATAGTTTCCTTATCCGAACAGCAAACAACGCACGGAGTGGTTGAGACCTATGAAGATGCAAAGAAATGCGCAGCGCTGTTTCAAGCGAATCGCGATATCATTGACGGAATCATTGTCATACTGCCTAATTTCGGAGATGAAATCGGAGTTGCCAATTCAATACGCCTGGCACAACTGGATGTACCGGTACTTGTACAGGCTTGTGATGACGACATGGATAAAATGGACATAGCCAATAGAAGAGATGCATTCTGCGGGAAGATATCCGTTTGCAATAATTTAAGGCAGATGGGCATTCGGTTTACCAACACGACGAACCATACCTGCAAGATAAACAGCGATGATTTCAGTAAAGATGTGGAGTTTTTTGCTTCCGTGTGCAATGTGGTGAAAGGGATCAAGTCCGCCAGGATTGGTCCGATCGGGACCAGGCCGGGGGCATTCCAGACGGTGCGTTTGTCGGAGAAGCTTCTCCAGGCATCCGGCATCACAACCTGTGTCGTCGATATGTCGGAAATTATTTTTGCCGCATTGAAGATGGAAACATCAGAAGCTGTCCTGGCGCGTGTTGACGAGATTAAAAAATATGGGAAAGTCCCGTCGCATATCAAAAAAGAAAATATAATCAAACAGGCTAAGCTCGGTCTGGTAATGGAAACGTGGCTGAAAGACAATGAATGCAGCGCAAGCGCGATACAGTGCTGGGATTCGATACAGAAAAATTATGGCTGTGCAGCTTGCCTCTCTCTCAGCATGATGGGAGAAAAAGGGATTCCGAGCGCTTGCGAGATGGACGTGACCGGAGCGCTGACAATGTATGCCATGTATCTGGCCTCGGGGCAACCGGCTGGTTATCTTGACTGGAATAATAATTATGGAGACGATCGGAACAAATGCATCAATACGCATTGCTCCAGTTTTCCAAAAAGCTTTTTTGCAAGAGAATTTGAAATATCCAATCTGGATATCCTCGGGAAAACATTAGGAGCGGAAAAATGTTTCGGCGCATGCAAGGCGAATGTTGCTGCCGGCAATATGACTTTTGCGAAAATCACAACAGATGACAGATCTGGAAAAATAAAAGTATATGTCGGGGAAGGGGAGTTTATGGATGATCCGGTCAAATCCCCCGGAGGAATAGCCGTATGCCAGATTCCTGAATTGCAAAGCCTGATGAGATATATATGCAATAACGGATTTGAACACCATGTTGCAATGAACCGTTCGAAATGCGCCGCGGTACTCGAGGAGGCGCTTGGAAATTATTTAGGCTGGGATGTTTACAGACACAGCTGAATGTATTGATCGATATCAAGAATAGATACGGAGTGATTATAAATGGCAAATTATCTACTTGGACTGGACTATGGCACAGGCGGTGCAAAAGCCTGCATTATTGACGATAAAGCAAATGTGATGAGCTATGCTTTCCGGGAATACCCGATCATTACAGAAAAACCCGGATGGTCCGAGCATGATCCCGAATTATACTGGGAGATTGCATGCGAGATTATAAAAGAATGTATTGCGAATGCGAAGATTGATTCCAAAGATATCAAGGGGATAGGAACCTCCTCCGCGCTGCCTTCCATGGTAATGGTCGATAAGAATCATCACCCGATCCATAATGCCTACAACCTTATGGACAGGAGAGCGACCAGGGAGGTTCAATGGCTCAAGGACAACATCGGGGAGGACTTCATTTTTGAATTGACTGGCAACAGGCTTGATGATCATCCTGCAATTGTCAATCTGATGTGGGAAAAATCAAATCGGCCGGAATCGTACAAAATGATTGATAAGGCATTAACCATTGATGGTTATATACGGTTGAAGCTTACCGGCAGGCCAACAGCCAATTACTCGTCAGGCGCTTTTTTTGGAGTGGCGTTCAATTTGCTTGCCCACAGCTTTGATGAGGATCTGATGAGCAAAATCGGTATAGAGATGAATTTGCTGCCCGATTTGTATTCTTGTGAAGAAATTATCGGAACGGTGACCGACTCCGCCGCAAAACAGACAGGACTGACTGCCGGAATACCGGTTGCTGCTGGCCAGGTTGATTGCAATGCAGCCTGGATTGGCGGAGGGGCGATCGAGGAAGGGGATATTCAAATGAACCTGGGTACTTGCGGCAACTTTGGTATCATCCACAAGGACCACAATTTCGATCGGAATATGATTGCCTTTTCCTATACAGCCGATTCAAGGGATACCTATATCACCGTTCCTACGACAACAACAGGCGGACAGATATTGCGATATATCCGAGATCAATTTTCACCGGTTGAACGAGAAGCGGAAAAGCTGTTGAATATCAACTCCTATCAATTGCTTGATATGGAAGCGGAAAGAATTGAGCCTGGAAGTGAAGGCTTGATCATACTGCCCTATCTGATGGGGGAAAGGACGCCCATATGGGATGTATATGCGAAAGGAGTCCTCTTTGGCTTAACCCTGAAGCATACGAAAGCGCATATTGTACGCGCTTCGATGGAAGCCGTCGCATATGCTTTATATGATTCGTTTCGTACAATAAAGGAGGCGGGGAGAAAAATCAATTATCCAATTATTCTGAATGAGGGCGGTGCGAAGAGCAGGGTATGGCGCAAGATCATAACGGATGTGTTTGGTGCTCCGACGGTCATTATAAAAAACAGGACAGGCGCTCCTTATGGGGACGCGATCCTTGCCGGGGTATCGGTAGGCATTTTCGACGATTTTTCCATAGCAAAACAAAAAGCGGAATATATCGACCGGATGGAGCCGGATATGGAGAACCATAATTTGTATATGGAGTATTTCAAAATATACAAAAGCATTTATACGCATATCAAACCCGATTTCAGAAGCTTAGCTGAGTTGAGAAATAGCAATCAATTTAAGGAGGAAGAACAATAATGGAACTATATAAGCATTTACAACAGCGTGAAGCGGATGGGAAACCCATACGTACCGGGTTGGTTGGCTGTGGATAGATGGGGTCCGGTCTCGTTCATGTAACAAGGAGGATGGTGGGGATAGAGACATTTGCAATATCCGATATTGATGCAAATCGTCCGAAAACAGTACTTAAAAGCATCGGAATACCAGAGGACAGGATTGTAATGACGAATAGACGTTCCGAAGCAGAGCGCGCACTGGAAACAGGAAAATATTTGATTACAGAAGATGCGCTGCTCCTTGCCGAGCTGGATAACCTTGATGCGGTTGTTGAAGCGACCGGAATAACAGAAATCGGCGCAAAGGTGGCATGGACGGGGATCACAAACGGAAAAAACATTATCATGCTTAATGTGGAAACAGATGTTACGGTTGGCGTGCTATTGAACCGAATGGCGAGAAGAATCGGGTGCGTCTATTCGGTAGCATCAGGAGACGAGCCGGCGGTATGCAAAATGCTGTATGATTTTTCCCGTACAATGGGGTTTGAAGTGATTTGTCTGGGGAAGGGAAAAAACAATCTTATCAATCACTATATAACACCGGATATGTGCCGGGCTGAAGCAGAAAGCAAAGGAATGAACCCCAAAATGCTGGCATCCTTTATCGATGGTACGAAAACCATGGTGGAAATGGCTGCTGTTTCGAATGCAACCGGACTTGTCCCTGACATCATCGGGATGCATGGACCAAAAATCGAATTGGATGAACTTTCGAAAGTATTTGTACCGGTATCCGATGGCGGAATATTAAGCAAAAAAGGCTGCGTGGAATTCTCTACAGGGAAAATCGCACCTGGCGTTTTTGCCATCGTCACTACAGATGAGCCCAGGATTGTGAATGATATGAAATTTGTATCCATGGGTTCCGGGCCTTATTATTTATTCTATAGACCTTTCCATCTCTGCAACATCGAAACACCGATAGCTGTCGCAGAATCAATCATTTACAAAGAAGCGACAGTGACTGCGGAGACCATGCATTCCGAGGTCGTTTCTGTAGCAAAGCGCAATCTCAACGCAGGGGAAAAAATCGGAGGAATAGGCAGCGCTGATATATTCAATAATATCTTCACTTATGAAGAGGCCTGCAAAAAGAAGGCGATACCGATGGGGATTGCACAAGGCGGAAAAACGCTGAAAAATATTGCAAAGGGTGAAATCCTGACGGAAATGAATTTTGCGCCGGATGCCACATCGTTTGTTTATAAGCTTCGCAAAATCCAGGATGAAATGCTTGCAAAGGAGATGAAAACAAGTGTCTGAAAAAATGAGGGCATTGGTTATTAAAGGACCAATGCAATATGACATCGAAAATGTGGAAATTCCTGTATGCCCCGACAGGGGCATATTGCTGAAGGTGCTTGCCTGCGGGCTATGCGGTTCGGATCTAAGAACTATAAAGAGCGGCCATAAGAATATTAAATTTCCATGGATCATTGGACATGAGATCAGCGGAATCGTGGTTGAAACAGGCTGCAATTATCATGGAAAATGGAAAATCGGCGATTTGCTGGCCGTTGCTCCTGTCGTTTATTGCGGCACTTGCGATTTCTGTTTAGCGGGAAAATACGAGCTTTGTGAAAATATTCGAGAAATCGCGCAAACCTGGCCGGGAGGGTTTGCCGAGTATGTTGCCATCCCTGAAGAAGCGCTGGCCCTGGGAACCGTCCAATCCGTTCCCGAAGGACTGGATCCGGTTATTGCCGCGATTGCAGAGCCTTTATCCTCCTGCGTTAATGCGCAGGAAAAAGCCCGGATAGGACTTGGAGATTCTGTGATGATTATTGGAAGCGGTCCTATTGGCTGTTTTCATATAGCCCTTGCACGCGCAAGAGGAGCGGGAACGATCATAATTGCGGATGTTTTTGACGAAAGACTGGAGCTGTGCAAGAGCTTTGGACCTGATATAACAATCAATGCATCAAAAGTCGATCTTGTGGAAGAAGTTATGAAAATCACGAACGGGAAAGGGGTGGATGTTGTCATCACAGCGAATCCTGTAGGAGAAACGCAAGTACAGGCAATCAAAATGGCAAAAAAGGGCGGACGGGTGGTTCTATTCGGAGGATTGCCGCACGGTAAAAGCAAACCAGAGATCGATACAAATATTATCCATTATCGAGCCATTCATCTCATGGGCACAACAACATTCGCACCGCATCATCACAAGCTTGCTCTTTCCCTGATGGCAAATGGCCGGATACCCGGTGATAAAATGGTTACACACAGGATGCCTCTTTCCGATTTCGAAAAAGGATTGCAGCTTGCTATCAATGGGAAGGCGTTGAAGGTGGTGTTCATCCCTTGAATAATAAAAGAAAGGAGAAATTAGAGAGGGGGAATTCGATGAAGAACGATCAATATTTTCGTTTTGCGGATTCGGTATTGAAACTTCCAGTAAATCCAGGATATCAGAACAGACATTTCATATTCAAACGGTGAAGAATATAAGCATTTTGATAAATTCAATAAATAATACAGTTTTTCTTGTAAATATTGAGGCAGAGAACGTTTGGAATTCCGAAATATCCCGCAATGCCAGTTTCTCACAGGTGATTCGCCAGACCTTGTTATGAAGGGGGGAACATTGAAATGATCCGCTGCAGAAATACTAATTTTTGCAAGATTTGAGAATAAAACTTGCATGCTGGGACGAATATAATTCAATAAATTTTGAACCGGTAATTTCAGAGGAATGACACAAAGAATATTATGCCGAACATTATGCCGACGAATTTCAGATTTGAATATACATAATGAAATTATTGTTGAATTGATAACTTGTTTATAGTATAATTGTAGAAACGGACCGAATTTGGACCGGTAGAATTCAGGTTATTGGAGGTGGCGAAGTCGTGTCTCTGAATATAAATGAAATAAATTCGAGATTTATTCCTCGTGATTTATATATTAAGCTGCAGGCGGTATATGACACGTTGAAATCTGCTGAGAGAAAAGCTGCCAATTTATTGATTGACGATCCGAAGCTTTTTGCGGGGTTTTCAATAAGCCAGGCGGCAATATCTGCCGGGTGCAGTGAGGCAACCCTTGTCCGGTTGGCACGAAAACTCGGATATGGCGGTTATCCTGAACTGAAGCTGCACATTCGGGAAGCGTTCGGGGATAATCCGGCATACCTGTATGATGAAATCTCTGAAAAGGATAATTGTGATGTGATCGTCGAAAAGGTTTTTTCTGCCTCTGTCCAGGCTCTGAACGATACGCTGAATGTATTGGATAAAGGGGAGTATCGAAAAGCAAATGATGCGATATGTCATGCGAAGAAAATCGTTTTTTACGGTGTCGGCGATGCTGCAAATGTTGCTCAATCCGGCTTTCAGAAATTTTTAAGGCTGGGGGCCAACGTGTTTGTATCCACTGATATGGATATTCAGTTTATTTTCGTTTCCCAATTGGTAAAAGGAGATGTTTTGATTGTGATATCCCACTCCGGAAAAACGAAAAATGTGGTTGATGTCGTCAAATATGCCAAAGTGACAGGCGCTACTGTTATTTGTATTACGAATTATCCTTCATCGCCCCTGGCGAAAAACTCGGATATTGTGCTATTAACGGCAACTTTTGTGGAACACTTTATCATGGGCGAGGTTATTTCTAAAAGAATTGCAGAACTATGCATCATAGAGAGCTTGTTTATCAATTATCTGCTTATCCACAAAGACAAGCTGGTTGAGAATTTGGAAAGATCAAACATCGCGCTTGCGAATAATAAGCTTTAGCTTATCCATTTAATCGTTGGATATATCCATTTCAATTTAACAAATCAATTCATCCAGTCAAATTTAAAATTACATCGATAAAATTTGAAACACATCGGGAAGCAGAGGCAAAAAAACAAAACAGCGGCTGTTCTTGTTTTTCGTCGAAAAAAATGAATGATTATCAGGAGGAAAATAAAATATGAAGGACGAAAATTTATTTAAAAGGGACGAAAATTTATTTAAAAATGCATGTACCATGTGGGAAACAAATGCAAAAGCACTGCACACAATTGCAGAAAAAATGGACCCGAATGAATATGAGGCCGTATTTATGGCAATCCTTCAATGCAAGGGAAGGATCGCAACCATGGGGATGGGTACATCTTCCATAGCAGCGAGAAAGATCGCCCATATGCTCTGTGTGGCAAATATCCCGTCCTTTTTCGTATCGGCGGGAGATGCGGCACATGGAGCATTCGGCGCCGTCCAGGAGGGCGATGTGCTGATTGTATTGTCAAAAGGAGGAAATACCGAGGAGCTTGTCAATCTGATCGAATCGATCAAAGGGAAAAAAATCAAACTCATTACTGTTACGCAAAACGGCGAATCGAAGCTGGCTAAAGCTGCAGATATCGTTTTACGGATTGATGTGGAGGAGTCTGACCGCAAGCATATGCTGCCCACTGCCAGCATTATCGCCATCATCTCCATTTTTGACGCGATTGCAGATGAATTGACGAAATATCCGCAATTCACAGAGAAAGCATTTTATTACAACCATAATCATGGCGCAGTAGGTGCGTTGCTAAAGGATGAGCTTCAAAAATAAGGCTGGACTGATTTCATTCCCCCGATGCGAAACGGTGCAATATAGGTGCAATATAGGGACGGTTCTTATATTTCATTTCGTTCTGTGAAATATAAGAACCGTCCCTATATTGCGCTATATTTACCTATGTATCACCGGAACGAAATGTCATAGCGGGGGGTGATGGTGAATGTCCTGCCGGACAGATAAGCAAGAAGATCTCCTTTGGGGAGGACTCCGAAGTGCAAGGAAGTGGCATAGAGCTGCTGATATCTCAATTTGCCCTTTTTTGCATCAAAAAACCGATTATAGGCATTACGGCCGTATTTCCCGTCTCCCAGAAGGGGATGGCCGACATGGGCGAAATGAGCCCGGATCTGATGCGTGCGGCCTGTCACCAGTTCCACTTCAAGCTCGCTGACATCTTCCTGATCGGGACCCACGCCTTTGAATATGGAAAGAATGCGATACCTCGTAATGATGGAAAGATCGCCTTCTTTCGCCTCGTCATGGATATAGACATCCCCTTTTCCGGTTGGCTTCTCTAAAAACGCTGTCATCTCTTTCATTTTCACGCCGTCTTCGCAGACCGTCGCGTCGCCCTGATCGGGAATCCCGCGTACAAGGCAGCGATAACGCTTGCTGATCTGCTTCTCGTCCATGGCATGAATCACACTGGCTAAAGCTTGCTTGTTCCTTGCAAGGAGCAGCAGGCCCCCTGTATTCATATCAATCCGGTGGCAAAGGGTGATCTCCTTGTTGCCCAGGTCCTTGCGGACCAGCTCGATCAGAGAGATTCCTTCGGTGTTCTCGCCGGGATGGACCGGAATGCCCGGATGCTTGTTGACAACCAGGATGTTTTCGTCCTGATAGGCGATGGAGTACATCGGAGTGGATTCCTGAATGGCTTTCTCTTTTGCCATGCTTCCGGCATCCGTTCCTTCCAGGATTTCATCCGTAAGAAAAACCGAGATCTCGTCGCCCTGGCATACCATCTCGTCGGTTTTTACCCGTTTCCCGTTCATCCGGATGTCTTTGTTTTTTAACGCCTTCTGGACATGGGAAACAGCCACCTTCGGGAATTCGGTGCAAATAGCGCGTACAATGCGCTTCCCTTGTGTTTTTTCGTTTACAATAAATATTTTCATGATTCTTATGATATAGTAAATTCGCGAAACAGTAAAGCGAAAATAACGCAGAAAACCGATTATTCTGCTTTTGGCGCTTTTTCCTGAAGGGAGGATTCCCTGTTGCTGATCCAATAGGCGAGAACCACGCCGACAAAGAAAAGGACAACGGCGAATACGATTTCTACCCAGGAAAGAGACGGGGAATAAATCGTCTCGTTATTCATGAGTGTAAAAACAGATCCCATCATCAGGCCCAACATGGAAAAATACGTAGCGGTATAGTGATGATGCAATAAATACGCAATCAATTTGGAAATCAGCGCCATTCCAAGAACCATGCCAAGGATGATGGGAAGGAGGATGATGGCAGCACCGGTAAAGGATTTGAAGTCCGCAAAATGGACAATATTGGCATTGGCGGCAATGGATGTGTGATAAGCGCCGAACATCAGCATGACAATCGCACTGCTGGAACCCGGCAGAACCATCGCCGCACTTGAGGTCGCCGAAGCAAAAAAGAGCCAGATGAAAGTCTTGACGGACATGGTGGATACCACCGCTGTCGATCCGAGGCCATTATACGATGAAATGGCGACGACCCCTAAAAAGCATAATAAGCAAGGAATATAATATCTTTTCTTGATACGGCTCCGGCTTGCATTGCGATAAATCATCGGAACACTCCCAATAATCAACCCGCTGAAAAAAAGTGAGGTTGCAAGAGGGAAATTGTCCAGGACGAGGGTGATGAAATTACTGAACCCAACCGCTCCGACGGCTGTTCCTAAAAACAGCGCCGTTAAAAAAGGAACGCTTTTCTTAGGCTCTTTCCAGATTTTATTGATCGCATGGATCATGGGGTCGAATAATTTCATAATCAGAAGCGTGGTGCCGCTGCTTACTCCAGGAACTACATTCGAAAGCCCATATAAAATCCCTTTAAAAAATATTTTTATGTAATACAATAATGAAAGCCCTCTTTTCATAATGATTTTTACTATACCATAGAATTTCAAATATTTCTATGCCTGGCAGGGCAATCGCTTGCGAAAAGGAATGAAACATGGGGACGGTTCTTGCGTTGCATAATTGGAATAAAATGCAACACAAGAACCGTCCCCATGTTTCACGTTTATGCAAAACTATTAAAACCGTGCATATGCCTGGCAAAATCGATGGGTTTTAACATGTTAAATCATTTGGCTGAATCATATAATAAGTATATAATCATTCATACATGCGATAAGCAGGCATATTGGAATAGGCAGGCATGTTCGAATAACAAGGGAAGCAAGATTAATCATAATTCGAGGAGGAATTTATTTAATGAAGAACGGATTTTATACGGCACTGGGAACACCACTGGACAGCTCGGACAATCTGTGCGCAAAGAGCTTCGCAAAGCAGGTAGAAGACCAGGTTGCCGCCGGTGCATCCGGGATACTGATCATGGGATCCATGGGCATCGGGCCATTTATCAAGGACAGTGAATTTGCAAAAGTGGCGAAGGTTGGATGCGAAGCCGCAAAAGGCGCATGTTCTGCGTTTGTAGGCGTGATGGACGTTTCGGTTACCAGAGTGCTGGAAAAAATCGATGCATTAAAGGGAATGAAAATCGACGGGGTGGTTGCCACCGCCCCTTATTATTTTACATCGAGCCAAGATGAAATCGTCAGCTACTTTGAGAAAATCGCCGCCAAATCCGCTTTCCCAGTCTACATGTACGACCTTCCCGGTGTGACAAAAACGGCGATCAGCGTCAAGACCGTGGAGCACCTGATGAAGAATAAAAACATCAAGGGAATCAAATCCGGAAATATGGTCACCGCAAGACTCCTTACCCAAAATCCAAACAGACCGGACGACTTTTGCGTATTGTACAGCGGACTGGACACCTTTGATATTGCCTATCATGGCGGAATCAGAAGGAACTTGGACGGAATGTTCGCCTGTACACCGAAAATCGCAACCAATATGTACAACTGTCTTGCAAATTCAGAGTATGAGCAGGCTGCAGGGTATCTGGACGATATTCTCACATTGAGAGACTGCCTGGCTGCCAACAACATCATGGAGTCCTTCGGATATGTCATGAATCTCCTGGGATATGAAGGACGCTACTCTCCGGACTATACTCCATCGCTGACGAATGCACAGAGAGAAGTTGTCATGGCCTGCCTGAAGAAGTGCAAAGCGATCTGAACGCATGGAGACAAGGGGGAATGATATGGCAATCGAACAAATGGTACGGTCCGCATCGGACAATAAATATATCCATAAGGATTTTCACAATGCATTGAATCTCGGAATCACTTATCTGCAGGAAAGCTACGGGGACGAGGCGGTAAGGGAATATCTGCGGCAATATGCGAATGCTTTTTATGCTCCGTTGAAGAAGGATTTGACCGACCGGGGCCTCCTCGCGCTGGAAGAGCATTTCAAGCATATTTATGGAGAGGAAGAGGCGTTGGACGATGTCACATTCGACTGTTCGAAGGATGAATTCGTGATGACCGTCAAACGCTGCCCCGCAGTGACCCATATGAGAGAAACAAACCAGGAGATCAACCCGCTCTATTACGAGACCACCCTGACCGTGAACAACACCATTTGCGATGAAACTCCTTTTGCATTCGAGCTGGTTTCCTATAACGAAAGCGACGGAGCCTCGGTGCAGCGCTTTTATCGGAAGGGAGAGAAAAAATGATTTCCTGCACAGAATTTATTCCTGCATACAGCGAGCTTTTCAAATACATGGAGAAACGGGGAGGAAAAGCAAAAGTGCTCGCCTACTGGGAGCATATCGCAAACAATGGAATCGGCCTCCTGCACGACGAGGTCGCGGCAAACGGAATCCGAGGCTGCTATAATTACTGGTCGCATACATTGAATGAGGAAGCGGCCGACTTCACCATGACACTGGATGAGGATAAAGGAGAATTCTCCATTGTGATGCATCACTGTCCGTCGAAAGGAAGACTTCTCGAATTCAGGCATCTGACTCCTTATCCGGACTACTGCGAGCACTGTGATCTTCTTTACAGACGCATCCTGGAGCCGCTCGGATACAACTACGATCTTGACATGTCGAAATGCGACCAGGCTCAATGTGCGATCACCGTGAAAAAGTAGGCAAGCCTGTTGATGCAAAATGGGAGCAAAATGGGGACGGTTCTTGTGTTTCATTTTATTTCATTTATGAAACACAAGAACCGTCCCCATTTTGCATTTTTTATATTATACCGCCGGCTATCTTTTAATATAGCAGCATTTTCGTCCGTGCCGGAGAAATATATAGTTTAGAGTTGACAGGTGCTGATGGATTGCTGCTGTCCTAGCTGTTCTTATTCCACTTATTCCGCTGACTTGATTTCTGGCTTGACTTCCGCCTTGGCCTCCGGTTTGACCTCCTCAGGCTCCTCGACAACCTCTTCTTTCATTGTCTTGATCACGGCATAAATTTCGTTCTCTTCATCCAAGATTTTCATTTCCTTGGAAAGATTGAAATTTTTCGCAGTGATGGTGTCGCCCGATTCCAGCTTAGAAACATCTGCTGCGACAGCATCCGGCATCAAGGTCGCCTTTCCCATGACTTCAATCTCGGCTTTATGAACCTGCACTTGTAAGAACCGGTGCTCCAGTTCTTCGCGGCCATGGAATACAACAGGCAGATGCATCTTGACTTCCTGGTCCTTTGCGAGCAGCTGGACGGCAATATGGATGACTTTTCCTTCAACCGGGTGCCGCTGAACTTCTTTAATAAATCCAAACCGCTTTTTCTTGTCCATTTCAACCCAGATCTTGGCATTCGGTCCGTGCCTGGTAAGGACTTTATTCAGTGCTAACGTGTCAAATTGAACCGTGGTAGAAGTTGTGTCCGATTCGTTCAGAACACCGGGCGTGAAACCTGCTTTCCGAACTTTTTGGGGGGCATCCCTTCGTACTGTTGCTTTTAAAATTGTCTCTTCCATAAAAATCGCTCCTTTTGGCTTGCTGCCATTGTCTGCTAAACCGATTCATCTATAGCTTCATTCTATACTTATAAAATTCAAAGTCAAGGAAACATGGTTTCAATAATCAGCAAAACGTGATAAAATAGCAGGCAGAATAATTGATTCAGAATGAAAGTAGAGGGAAAGACAATGATAGCAATCGGCAGTGACCACGCAGCGTTCGCGTTTAGAATGGAGATTTTGAATTACTTTATCGAGAAAGGATATGAATGCAAAGATTTCGGAGCAGACTGCAACGTCCAATCCGATTATCCCGCTTATGCGAAAATAGTCGCGAAAGCGGTTCAATCCGGCGAGTGTGACAGGGGATTGCTTTTTTGCGGCACAGGGATTGGCATGTGTATTTCAGCGAACAAAGTGAAAGGAATCCGGGCAGCCGTCTGTATGGAGTCTTTCAGCGCCGAGCTTTCAAGACGGCACAACAATGCGAACGTCCTGTGCCTGGGAGCGAGGGTTCTGGGGATCGAACTGGCGAAGCGGATCGTGGATGTCTGGCTTGAAACTGAATTTGAAGGCGGACGCCATCAGAAAAGAGTGGACATGATCACCGCGATCGAGACCGAAGAAGGCCGCGAATAATCAAAAACACGACGAAGGCCTTGGGTAGTAAAAAATGCGAAGAAGGCAGCAAATAATCAAAAAATGCTTGGACAGAATGTTGAAAAAACGCCTTAAATGGCGTTTTTTCAATCAATCGGCTGAAAGCATCGCAATGACTTCATCGCACCATTTGATAACCGTCTCGGAAGACAGAATCCCATATCTCAGGGGAGCCTGGACGTAAATAATCTGGGAGCGCAGCATGGGTGCTTTATCGTCCTTACACAGGTACTCTTCCATTTCCCGATATTTTTCAAGATTCGCAAGATGCAGCTTCCTATAATCCTCGATCATTTGGACAGTATTTTCTTTCGCGAGATTATTGGAAAAGGAAAGCTTCAGAAGAAATTCCGATCGGGCAGGCTGGTATTCCGGCGGTTCCATCAGCCAGTGCAAGAACTCCTCCCGGCCTTTCGGACTGATCTTATACGTTTTTTTCCTGGAAGATTCATCATCCGCCGCCTTCCCAATGGCGCCTTCTGCCAAAAGCTGCTTCAGAACAGGATAGATATGCCCGAAATTCTCATTCCAGAAATGGGAAAGGATCCTGTCACAATATTTCTTGATATCATATCCAGTACAGTCGGAAACGGTCAATACGCCAAGAATCGCATATCTTGTCCTGTTTTTTGTCGCCATGGGAATCCATGCCTCCTTTATATAATCGGGGTTGCTTTTCATGCAGCCATATGATCCTTTTCAACCTGCTATGGCCTGTTTTTCGTAAAATTTAAAATGCGATCCGCCGCCGATTTGTACCCGCCGGCCGCCCGGAAAGATTCGCCGATCCTGCGGCTCGCCTGCCGGAAACCGTCCTCCGACAGCATTCTGGCAACAGACTCCCGGATGCTCTCCGCGGTGATGTCCTCCATTTTCAAACCGAATCCGGCGCCGGCGGCGGTCAGCTGACGGGCGACCAGATGCTGGTCGTTCACCATTGGAATGGTAATCACCGGAACTCCGTAGTAAAGGGACTCAGTGACACTGTTGAGCCCGCCGTGGCTGATGAACAGGCAGGCCCGCTTCAAAATTTCCAGCTGCGGGACATAATTCCGGACGATGAAATTGTCTGGAATTTCATCAAAGGAAGCCGCCAGGTCCGTTTTTGTTCCAATGGACATCACCACTTGCACATCCATGCCTCGAAGAGCTTCCATGCATTTTTTATAAAAATCGACAAATTTCGTATTGATCGTACCCAGGGAGATGTAGATCATTTTCTTGTCATCCAGCTGCTCAAAAGGGAAATCCGTCATTTCGTCCCGCTCCTTGATAGATGGCCCGACAAATTGGAAGCTCTCATCAAAGCTTTCCGCATCCGGATGGAATTCTTTCGAAGTATAGACGATATTGATGTCGCCTTTTTTAAAAAATACATCCAGAATACTTGGAACAGGAACATTCCATTTGGCGCATAGTTTTTCCAATACGCGATAAAATTCATCCAACTGGGGATGAAATCCCCGCTCGAGCATACGGTCCGGAACCGGCAGACGATTCATGGCAAATGAGCTGCTGGAGGATACCGTCGGCAGCCGCATCCTCTCTCCGATGAATTTTCCTCCGCCCAGGATGGAATCATGGACGATGTAATCAAACTTCAATCCCCTTGTTTTTTCTAAAACCGCAGGCACCAGAACCTGGTCCATTTTGATGATATATTCGATGATGGAATAGAACGGATGATTCCCTGTCGGCCGGTAATTATGGTAAAAATCCTCCATTGCCTCGCCGGATCCGATCATCCGGGCGCCTGTGGAAAGAATTTTATCGGTGAACGCCTCGGCGCAGAAATACCATACATCCTCCCCTCGCTCCACCAGTTCTTTGACCAGGGGCAGAGTGGGATTCAGGTGTCCGTGAAGATTCCCATTGATGAATAAAACGTTCGACATGCTGTTTGCTCCTCTCGATCGATCCTGCTGATGCAGCAATATGGCATCGTGCTATATCAGCGTGATATAGTAATATGACACAATAATATATCAGACTGATATATATGTCAAGAGGCAGTGCAATCGAAAACCGCCATTCTCCTCGAGGTTTTGCAATATGGGGACGGTTCTTGTGTTGCATTTTATTTTGTTTATGCAACACAAGAACCGTCCCCATATTGCACCCATATTGCAAAAAGAACCGTCCCTCTGTTCCATGAATGAAAAACAGCCAGAAAAAGTGATATAATAGGAAAATCAGAAACAGAAAAGATAGAAAATCAGAAACAGAAAAGAAGGACGAATATATGCTCAAGGTTGATTATCCCATCATTGACTGCCACACCCATGTCTTTCCTCCCAAGATCGCCCGGAAGGCGGTCCAGGCGATTGGAGATTTTTACGGAATTCCGATGACCCGCTCCGGATCGATGAAAGAACTCTGCACAGAAGCGAAACTGTTCGGCATGGAGAAGATGCTGATTTCCTCCACTGCGACAAAATCGGAACAGGTGAGACCCATTAATGATTTTCTGAAAGACTCCCAGAACGAGCATGAGGAATTTTTTGCCTTTGGCACATTGTTCCCGGAGATGTCCACATATGAAATGGAGGCGGAAGTCGACCGGATCCTCCAAATGGGATTGTACGGCGTGAAACTGCATCCGGATTTTCAGCATATCAAAGCGGACAGCGATGGAATGAAGCGGATTGCACGGCTGCTTGCGGGGAAACTGCCTGTATTGATCCATGCGGGAGATTCCAGATACGATTTTTCCAACCCGGACCGCATTCGCGGCCTGATCGAAAGTGCACCGCCGACATTCACACTGATCGCCGCGCATTTCGGCGGATATGGCGTATGGGACGAGGCAGCGGAAAAGCTCCGCGGATATGACAATCTGTACGTCGACACCTGCAGCAGTCTTGAATTTCTGAAGCCGGACCGTGTCAAAGAGCTGATCGCACTGTATGGGGAGGACAAGGTTTTGTTCGGAACCGATTACCCCATGTGGAATTATCAAGACGAGCTGGAACGGGTGGAGCGCCTGGATCTCGCGTCAGGAACACTGAAAAAGATCCTTTATTTGAATGCGAAGAACTTATTTTTCACGAAAATATGATACAATGACAATTGGGTATGCTTTATTTTACTTTATAAAAGAATAAAGAATAACAAGGGAGGCAACGGAATGGTTGAGAATCAGACAGCAAGATTTGAAATGGAAATAGATCATAGTCATGAGGCCCGTGACATCATGACCAATGTATTGGCGGCACTGCGCGAAAAAGGATACAATCCCATCAATCAATTGGTAGGGTATTTTCTATCCGGGGATCCCACCTATATCACCAACCATAATGGCGCGCGGGGCATCATCCGCCGGATGGAGCGGGATGAGCTGCTGGAAGTGATCATCAAGGAATACGTGGCGAAATTATAATGGAAAAACGGACTCTGGGAAAAACCGGGATTCCAGTATCCAGGCTTTGCTATGGTACGCTGACAATGTCTCCCTCCCAGGCGGATCTTTCTCCTGAGGAAGGTGGAGAACTTATCGTTTACGCCGCAGAATCGGGCGTTGACTTTATCGACACGGCAGAGCTATATGAGACCTACGCCCATGTCCGGTACGCATTACGGCACACCTCCGTTCCATTGACTATTTCCACGAAGTCCTATGCATATGATAAGAAAAGCGCGCGGGAAAGCGTCGAAAAAGCCAGACGCGAGTTGGATGTGGACGTGATCGACCTTTTTATGCTCCATGAGCAGGAGAGCATCATGACAATGCTCGGGCACAAGGATGCGCTGGATTATTACCTTTCAATGAAAGAAAAAGGCATTATCCGGGCGGTCGGGCTTTCCACCCATGCCATCGAACCGGTACAGGCGGTCGCACAGGCAAAGAGGATGGATCGGATGCCGCAAGAGCCTTTCGTCTGTTCCCATAACAACAGTAGTAGCAATAACAAAAATAGTAACAACCGCAACAACAATAATAACAACGGCGACAACAATAATAACATCTACAAAAACAATAACAATAACAATAACAATAACAATAACAATAACAATAACAAAAAAAAAAAAACCAATGA
>CAZJXH010000038.1:0-19904 GCA_964549475.1 uncultured Oscillospiraceae bacterium | reverse complement strand
CAGAATGGCGTTCACAATCACGATGGCAATGATAACAATCGCATCCACCCATTCTCCCAGCAGTCCGGACACAATGCTTGCAATAATCAGAATGATGACCATGAAGTCTTTAAACTGATCCAGAATTTTCTGGAAAAAAGACTTTTTCTTCTTTTCCCGAAGCACATTCTCCCCGAAAGCTTCCACCTTTTCACGGACTTCTTCCTCGGTCAGCCCTTTTTGCGGATCTACGCCGACATTGGATAAAAAGCCCGGAAGGCTTCCCTTGTAAATATCTTTATTGTTTTTAAAATCGATAATATCAGGCAAAATATCTGGCATATGAATTTTGTCTCCTGTTTCTTTTATTTACTCTGTTCCCTTAAAATTTATTTACTCTGTTTCCTTAAAAAATAAAATAAGACCTGAATGTCTTTGGCACATTTGAAAACGAAATGATTAGATGATCCCAAGGCTTTTTACTTGTTCTCTCAGTTCTGCGGCTTCCTGTCCAGTCAGATCCATAAAGGGTCTCCTCCTATATCCGATCGGAATCCCCCTCATTTTCAAGACTTCTTTATAATATGCCATATTCCCGTTTTTTGTGATCTTATTGCATTTGGTTGCAATAATCTGAAGCTTTCTTGCTTTTTCAATATCTCCCTCTTTAAACGCATCATATACAGCAACAAAAGCTTCCGGAAACACGCATGAGGTTCCGGAAACCGAACCGTCACAACCCATGGCCAGAACGGGAAGGAAAAGGAGATCCGCGCCCTGGAGGACGGAGAAGGTCCCGTTGTTAATCCGTAAATAGTCGTCCGTGACAGCCATATCAGGAAAACTGTACTTTACGCCCACCAGATTCGGACAACGGTCAGCGATTTTCTGAAGCAGTCCGGGCTTCAATTCATTCGAGGACAATTGGGGGATGCTGTATGCATAGACCGGGAAATCCGCAGGAACCGCGTTCGCCACCGTGACATAAAATTCTTCCAGCTCCCTGTCGCTGTGTTTATAATAGATCGGAGTCACGACACCAATGCCGTCTGCGCCGATATCATGCGCATGCTTTGCAAGTTCAATGGTTTCCTGCAGTTTGACGCCCCCCACCTGAATATAGACCACCGCCCTGCCGCTGGCCTGTTCCACCACGGTTTTGGCAACGTCTTTTCTTTCCTCGACGGATAAATGGATCATCTCCCCGGTAGTCCCCATGGGATAAAGGCCATGCACCCCTTTTGATATAAGAAATTCAGTCAACTCTTTTACTGCGGAATAATCCACATTGTCATCTCGATCAAACGGAGTCACCATTGCGGTTGTTACTCCATATAATTTTTTAAAGCTGCTTATCATTGTTTTTCTCCCATTCCATTATCGATACTCGTTGATTATTTGTTTTTCGAGTTTGAAGATTTCGCCGTATGCACAGGTCAGGTATTCCGGATCGGCTTCGGAGAACCCCGTAGAGAATTCCGTGCTCAAAAACGCTTCAATCATCTGAATCGCTTTATATGGAGCCGTTAACAATCCCCCTATAGACAGTACATTGCAATTATTGATCGTTCTGCATAATTGAGCTGTTTGAACACTTTCGCAAAGCCCGCAATATACCCCCGGAAATTTGTTTGCAACAATACTCACCCCCATGCCGGTTCCGCAAAATAAAAAGCCCTTTTCAACCCTTTTATCTGCAATTTCTTTTCCGACATTATATCCTACATTGTAGTAGGCCACTGGTTTGTCCAGTGACAGTGTTCCAACGTCTTTTACATCATACCCTTTGCGAAGGAGGTATTCTTTCACACTTTCTTTGAGTGTAAACCCGCAAGGGTCCGCACCAAGAATAATTTTTTTATCCATAACCTGCTCCTTACTGTATTTTTCACTATTTGCTTTTAAGGGCGATCGCCTTGATCACATTTGCCGCTAAATTTTGCGGGGTGAATCCGAACCGCTCTCTCAGGTAACTTTCCGGACCAACCTCGCCAAACTCGTCCTTCACACCAACCCGTACCAGCGGAGAAGGGTATTGTTCAGAAAGAACCTCTGATACCGCACTTCCCAGGCCGCCGTAAACAGAGTGGTTTTCTGCCGTTACAATCGCACCTGTTTTCTTTACACAATCAATCACCAATTCCTCATCGAGCGGCTTTATGGTAAACATATCCACTACGCGTACTGAAATACCTTCTGATTCCAGCAGTTTAGCGGCTTCAAGCGCAACGCTCACCAGAAGCCCGCATGCAATGATCGTAGCATCTTTTCCTTCTCTCAGTATATTCCCTTTTCCAATGGTGAATTCAGAACCTTCCGCATAAACAGAAGTAACATTGCTTGTCGGTGTTCTGAAATAATACAGCCCTTTTAAGTCCTTTGTAGCGGGGATTAAATAAGAGTACATCGCACTGTCGGTAATATCGAAGATGTACGCATCCGGAATGGTTCTCATCAATGCGAGATCTTCAAACACCATGTGGGTTCCTCCATTGAACGCTTGTTTAATCCCCGGATCGCTTGCGATGATATGTGCGCTTTTTTTTGCATAGGCGATGGATAAAAACAGCTGGTCAAACACTCTGCGGGAAGTAAAAGCGGCAAAGCTATGCGTGTAAGGCTTTAACCCGACTGCGGACATGCCGGCGGCAACACCTATCATGTTCGCTTCCTGTATGCCGCAATTGAGAACCCTGTCCGGAAATTGCTTATGTACATCCAGCACGCCGAGGAGCAGCATTAAATCCGCGTCTAAATGGACAACCTTTGAATCTGTCTGAATCATCTCCATCAAGGTATCCTTAAAAACTTGCGTAATCGGCTTTTTCTCTAATTGCCCTGTGTAATTCAACTGAAACATCTTTTTACTCCTCCTTCATCGCGGCAAGTTTATTCTCAAGGTCTCTGATCACCTTATCGATCATATCCTTTTCAAATGCAAAATGATGATTATATTCCATCTGCTCAAATTCAGGTACCCCGCTGCCTTTAATACCATCTAAAACGATGACTGCCGGTTTGTTTCCCTGCTTTTTCCGGGCTTCCAGGATGGCGTTCTGAATGGCCATGACATCAGAACCGCCTACTTGAACCGCATACCATCCGAAGGCTTCGAACTTTGCTCGTACATCAAGCAGCGACATGACCTCATCAAGTGTTCCGTCTACCTGTTTTTTGTTCCAGTCCACAAAAGCAATGACGTTTCCCAATTGATGATGATGGGCATACTGCGCGGCTTCCCATACCTGCCCTTCCCCGCATTCGCCGTCTCCCAGGATTGCATAGACTCGATTGGGCTGATTCTGTATCTTTAATCCATGCGCCATGCCTAATGCCACAGAAAGTCCCTGTCCCAGTGAACCAGTGGATGCATCCACTCCAGGAGTTAAATTGCGGTCACAATGGCTTGGAAGTTTTGTTCCCGGTATCGATAACGTGTCAAGCCATTCCATAGGGAAAAATCCTTTTAATGCCAATGTTGCAAATAGAGCCGGACCGGCATGGCCTTTGCACATTACAAACCGGTCCCGCCCCTCCCATGTGGGATTTTCAGGATCATATTTCATGATGCTGCCATAAAGAACGGCCAGCACTTCGACAACGGACAGGCATCCGCCCACATGGCCAAACTCTCTTGTTCTCAGGCACTTTAAAGTTTCCGTCCGTATTTCTGTTGACAGTATTTCCAATTCCTTTTTTGTTTTCATTTTTTGCCCTCCTCCATTATTCCTGCAAAATATTCCGCTTTAAATTCTTGTTGCGCTTCTTTCAATCTTCTTCCGGTATTCTATTCCTTATTGATTTTGAAAAAAATGAATCGCAAAGCCGCCGATTTCTTCTTGCAGATAAATATTGTCCATATTTCCCTCTGGTGACATGCTGATTGTCTCTTTGTTGAATGCGATTCCTTTTTGTTCAAGGTGATACACCGTACGCTGTACAGAGTTTGTCTTAATCCCGATATGCCCATTCAAACCCAGTCCCTTGAATTTCAATACTTCAACTGCTGATCCAACAAAATTCGACTTTTCTCCCGCCTTCATCGGCATGCTCAATATCGCTGCCAGCATCTCCGCTATTCGTAATGCATTTTCTTCTTTCCCTGCATTGATGCCGATATGGGCCAGTTCAAATCCCAGCATCGTATTGACATCTTCACGGACAATTCGAGTGATTTCCTTGAAATTTTTGTTTTTTACCGCGTCCTCGATCACCATCCAATTCCCCCCGACTGCCAGGACCTTGTTGAATGATAACAGTTTTGTAAGATTACCTGAATCGACTCCGCCGGTTACAACAAAACTCACCGTACTGTATGGACCGCTCAGCTGCTTTAAAGTCTCCACCCCGCCAAGTGGGATAACAGGGAAATATTTCACGGTGTCCATCCCATAATTCACAGCCATTTGTATTTCGCTTGGGGTACTGCACCCGGGAAGCACCGGTACGTTTTTTTCAATGCAAAACTCGATCAGAGTTCTGTCAAAGCCGGGACTGACAATAAATTTCGCTCCCGCGTCCATTGCCCGCTGCGCCTGTTCAACAGTCAGCACCGTGCCGGCTCCGATCAGGACATCCGGTAATTCGGCGGATACTTTGCGAATCGCTTTTTCTGCTTCGGGAGATCGGAACATGATTTCTGCCGCAGGCAGTCCGCCTTCCGTCAGTGCCCTGCAGATCGGCACAGCGTCTGCCGAATCCCCTACCGTAAATACAGGGATTATCCCCATGTTTCCAAGTTTCTTCATTACATCATGCATCGTTATTCTATCCTTCCTGTTATTCCATTTATATTTAAGTACAGAGTAATGCCTCTGACATTTATTTCAATTTTGTACAATCTATTCGTCCGACAGGGTCCTTTATTATTCAGTCATAGGGACGGTTCTTTGGCAACATGAGTGCAATATGGGGACGGTTCTTTTATTTCATTTTATTTTGTTTATGCAATAAAAGAACCGTCCCCATATTGCACCCATATTGCACCCATATTGCTCCCATGTTGTAATCGGAGCTTTTCAGGGTTTCCTGTATGAAACCCTGAAAAGTTTTATCTTTTGGAGACATCGCCATTTTTCATTTCTTGCATCATTGCGAAACAAGTCTGCAAATCAGTTACTATTTACCAAGATTCATCTTGGCGAGGAAATCCGTAAAGAATTTGAACTGATCATCAACAAATGTTGTCGTATTTTTTGCATTTACATAATCAACAATCATTCCCTTTGAAGTGATAAAGGTTTTGAATTCTTCTGAGCTTGCCGCCTTTTCCAACGCTGCGCTGAGAATATTCAAGATTTCGTCCGGTGTTCCTTTTGGGACAACAAAGCTGCCCCAGCTGCCAACCGCCACATCAATTCCACTTTCTTTCAGAGTCGGGACATCCGGATATAAAGGAACACGTTTGTCGGTAAAAACAGCCAGCATTTTCAGCTTGCCGGCATCAATCCCTGCAATGACTTCACTAATGCCAACGGTTACCGCTTCGATATGCTTGCCCATGAGAGCGGTTACGGCCGGCGCGCCACCCTCAAATGGAATATGGTTGAATTTGAGACCCTGGTTTGTTTCCAAAGCCGCTGCTGCAACATGCCAAATGGACCCGGTGCCGGAGTTGCCCACTCTGATTTTTTCCGGATTGGCCTTTGCATACGCGATGAACTCCTGAATCGTATTGTAAGGGGCATCTTTGGGAACGGTCAGACCGCAAGGAACAGAAGAAGCTTTTCCAATAAAATTAAATTGACTCGGCTCAAGATCGGAAAGCTTTAATACTTTGTGCATCACCAATTCAACCGGAGCAAAGCACATTGTGTAGCCATCCGGATTGCTGCCTGCAACATAGGACATGCCGATACCGCCTGATCCGCCGGCTTTGTTGATCACAACGACAGGTTTGCCAAGTGCCTGTTCCATTCCTTTTGCAATAATTCTCGATATCATGTCGGATGCACCGCCGGCATTGTACGGAACAACTAGGGTTATTTCTCTCACCGGAAACGCAACCGCAGCCTTCGACTCTACTGCCGAAGAAGTTGCAGATGTTGTTGGTGCCGCAGCCTGCCCGCAACCGGTGAGCAGTGCGAATACACATACGAAAACAAGTACCCAGGATAGTTTTTTCATTTGAATCCCTCCATTTTTTTTATTTGATTGTTGCCAAAGCAACATAATCAATCGATCGCATCAATCAGCTTTCGCTGTCATTCAGCATTGCGGATTTCTTGTTTTTAAGCTCCGCAACAATACTCCCTGCCAGGACAAGAACGGCTATGCCAAGCATCACTGCGGAGATCGGGCTTGTAACCAGGCCGATCAGGCTGTTATTGTTCATTTTAACGGACTGTAAAAGGGCTTTTTCCATCATATCGCTAAGAACAAAGGTTAAGACAATGGGAGCCATGGGGATGTCAAGCTTTTTCATGAAATAGCCTAAAACACCGATGACAAGCATGACCCCGACATCCCATAGATTATTCGATACAGTGTAAGCGCCAAGAATTGAAATAATCAGAACGATCGGATAGAGCAGTTTGGGGGGGACCTGGGCAATTTTTGCCCACCAGCCCGCCATCGGCAGATTCATGACCAGCAGGATCGCATTGCCAATGAACATGCTTGCGATGATCCCCCATACAAAGGTCGGATTCTGAGCGAACAAAACAGGTCCGGGAGTCAAGCCATGCATGATAAATGCGCCTAGCAGGATCGCAATGGTCGGTGAACTGGGAATCCCCAATGTGAGCAGAGGGATCATCGCCCCGCCGCAATAAGAGTTGTTCGCTGTTTCAGGTCCCGCCACGCCCTCGATCGCACCGTGCCCGAAGCGTTCAGGATGTTTGGACAGTCTTTTTTCTAAGGAATAGGAGATCAGTGCCGGTATCGCTGAATTTGTACCCGGAATCAAGCCGATAAAGAAACCTAGAATTGTTCCGCGGCCGATCGCTTTGGAAGTATCCTTGATCTCTGACTTTTTCGGAAGAAACCCGTGAACATTTTCCGCCTTGCCTACTTTAGAAAGATTTTCCATTCCAATAAAAATTTCTGACAACCCGAACAGCCCAATGGAGATCGTCACCAGATCCAGTCCATCCATCAGAGACGGGGTGTTGAACGTATAGCGCAGGACTCCTGAAACCGGATCCATTCCCATGACGGACAGGCCTAATCCGATAAATACCGCAATCAATCCACGGATGATGGATTTGCCCATCAGACCGACAACCATTACCAGTCCGAACAGCATCAGGGAAAACATTTCGGTCGGGCCGAACTTCAATGCAAAATCAGCAAGTGGAGGACCGATAAGCGCCAAGCCAATAATCGATACAATGCCTCCGATAAACGAGCCGATGGCCGCAACGCCGAGTGCCGCACCGGCCCTTCCCTGTTTAGCCATCGGATACCCGTCAAGACAGGTGATAACAGAAGCCGCTTCACCCGGGGTATTGATTAGAACAGATGTAATAGTGCCTCCATACATGCCTCCATAATAAATACCCGCCAGCATAATGATAGCCGATACAGGCTGCATGCCGTAGGTCAACGGGATCAGCAGCGCAGTCGCCGTTGTCGGGCCAATCCCGGGAAGTACGCCGACAAGCATCCCGACCGTGACCCCGATAAGACAATAAAGCAAATTCGACCAGGATAAGGCAACCGCAAATCCTGATAATAGCCCCATAAAAGAATCCATATCTACCTCCTAAAACCCAAACATATTTACTGGCAACGGGATCGAAAAACAGACTTTAAAGATGACGAAACAAATGAAGGTGATCCCTATTGACAATATAATATTCAGCCACCACTTATAATGGCCAAAGAACACGGCAAACATCAATAAGGATCCTGCAACGATGAACCCTGCCTTATTCAGCAGAATCATGAACAATAGACAGGCCAGCAATACGGAGCCAACATTTTTCAGCTCTTTTCTGCCAGGGAAGTACTGCCCGAATTTGAAAACCTCTTTTTTGCAGGATTGCCAAATATAAATGATCGCAATAATAATGGCAATCCCAAACAGCCATCTCGGATACATGCCGGGACCGGGTCCTCCATATTTCGCATAATAAGGAATGGTAAAGGACATTGCAAAAAACAGGACGGAGTAAGCGAGAAATCCGATGCCGAACCAAAGACCCGCATTTTGATTCTTAACCCATTCTGCAAAGGATTTATTATTCTCTCCCAACGATTTATTTGCCAACCAAATCAACCACCTTTCTATTCATTTCTCTATATATTATTCCTATGGACAATCGATCATCCTTGCAGTGATGCACTTGCCGTAAATCAGCGCAAAAAATAGTAAATTTAATAAAAATGCTAAAGGGCTTTTAACATTTGGAATCATCAAATTATTAACAATAGGTAATTACCTTCTCCTGATTTGCTTCCGCAACACTTTCGGGGTCGGCTTATTCCAGCATAATCGCCTATTCAATCAGTATGTTGTGATCAATATTATTCACCATATAATCTACAATCAGCATCGCTGTGCCTTTCATCCGGATATTCGGGATAGAAGCCCTTCTTATCAGAATCTTATCATTGGAAATCAGTGTCGTGCTTTCACAGACAACCTGCTTCAGCTGGTCAAAATACTCATCAATTTCATTGATCCACTTACAGTTTATAACAATACTGGTGGGGTCATATACTTTAATCATGTTCGATATGCCGAAGCCAAGATACCGGGTAGCCTCTGACAATTGCTTCTTGCACAATACATCCCCGGCTCTGGCGGCCTGAATAATAGCGCCGATATCTATCATGCTCAAGTCTTTCCCGGATATGTCCCATGCCAAAGAATTCGCCCCATCCTCGACCGCTTTTCGGATTTTGTTTTCGACGGCATATTCAGAAGCAAATATCTCCAGGCATCCGATGTTGCCGCACTTGCATCGAGGTCCATTGATATCGATGGTTGTATGGCCTATTTGTCCTGCCAGATCATTATGTCCTCTGTATATCTTCCCTTGCCTTAATATACCGGCGCCTATGCCTCCGCTGATTGTTATATAAATCACTCCGTCGTTTTCGACAGGATTGATCCATTTCAGATAGAGCGCATCTGTATAAGCATCTCTGTCAATCAGAACCAGGGGGAAATTCAAATATTTCTGCAAGCTCTGTCTTAATGGAAAATTGTCCCAGGTTTTCGTTCTGGGCTGGCTTACGATAATCCCTGCATCCGAATCAACATTTGCCCTTATTGAAATGGCCATTCCTGCGATTTTCTCGATCGGTACCGCACATATCTCAATAATCTTATTGACCGACTCTACGACCTGCTGAATGACTTCCTCCGGATTCTCCCGGTCTTTCATAAGGATTGATGTTTCCCCGACAACTTCCATGCTTAAATTGGTTATATTCGATGTGATCTTTTTTTCACCTATATTCAGGGCGATAATATAATAAATATTGCTATTGAATTTATAATAATTAGCCTTTCTTCCCGTATTGGACTCCGCCATGCCTTCTTCTACAACGATGCCTTTTTGAAGGAAATCATTTACGACTTTATTCACCGTCATTAATGTCAATTTGGTCTCGTCCGTGATTTCTTTTTTCGTCATTCTTTTATTCTGGTGGAATATTTTAAGAATCTTTAAAGCATTGCTTTTTCCCAATTGCACTGTTGTACTCAATTTCGGCCTCCTTGATGCATTTATCTGCAATATTTGACAGTTGTTAAAAATGGAAACTTATTATGTATTGTTTATAAATCGTATTTATAAATGATCTTTATAATTTACCTTTATTATATTCACGAGAAACTGGTTTGTCAAGCCAATTTTTATCTATTTTGATTATTTTATATATAAATTGAATATCCCTTGCGTATTTTAATTCACCCTTATGTGCTTTATGCACATATCTTATTCACTATTTTGGTCTATTTTGATAGTGCGAATGGAACATGGGGGAACATGGGTGCAATATGGGGACGGTTCTTGTGTTGCATTTTATTCTGCAATATGGGGACGGTTCTTATATTTCATTTTATTCCGTTTATGCAATATAAGAACCGTCCCCATATTGCACCCATATTCCATTCTGTTTATGCAACATAAGAACCGTCCCCATATTGCACCCATGTTCCATCTGTTACGAATCCATTTCTTTTCGCAAGCGATTGCCTTGATGGACATTCCGGTATTGTATAAGCTAATTAGTATAGTATAATAAATCTTATCGCGATGGTTCATTGTGTATACAGATGGATGGTTCCATTCTGTAATATTATATAGAGAAGAAAGGCAGGGTTGTTTCGATGGATAAAACGAAATTACAAAATACGCAAAAATGGGTAAAAGAAGAATTGAACCGCTGCATCCGCTTCTGGCTGGATCACGGTATGGACCACGAACACGGCGGTGTGTATTCCTGCCTCGACCGGCAGGGCAATATCTTTTCCACGGATAAAAGTGTATGGATCCAGGGCCGCTGCGCCTGGATGTTCGCTTATTTATGCAGAATCTACGGAATAAACAAGGAATGGCTGGCTGCAAGCAAAAGCTGCCTTGATTTCATGGAAAAACACTGCATCAACCGGCAAGCCGGCAATCGTATGTACTTTGCGGTAACGGCCGACGGCAAACCGCTGCGTCAGCGCCGCTACTGTTTCAGCGAAGGGTTTTATGCGATTGCAAATGCGGAATACTATGGCGTGACTGGCGATAAAGAATGCCTCGACCGCGCACGCAGAACGTACAAGCTGATTTACGAGCTGAATAATGGACTGATCCAGGATCCTGTGGACATGGGTCCAAAAACCATTCCCGAGACACGAACCGGAAGAGCGCTGGCCGACCCGATGATTTTCCTGAATATTACCAATGTTCTGCGCCGTGTAGATCCTGTGAACGCATCAGAATACGACAAGTATAGTTCTGAATGTGTCAAGACTATTTTCAATTATCATTTCAAGCCCGAAATGAAATGCACCCTCGAATCCGTTGGCCTGAACGGAGAATTCATGGGCGACATCACTGCCGGACGTGTGGTCAATCCCGGCCATGACATCGAGTGCAGCTGGTTTCTCATGGAAGAAGCCAACCTCCACAGCAATGACGAGCTTCATAAAAAAGCGGAGACCATGTTCAATTATGCGATTGAAGCCGGATGGGACAACGAATATGAAGGGCTGCTTTATTTCACCGACTGTCTTGGCAAGCCGCCCGAAGCATATGAGCACGACATGAAATTGTGGTGGCCGCACAACGAGACCATGATTGCCGCCATGATGCTGTTCCGCGATACCGGCAACGAAAAATACCTGGATTGGTTCTATCGTATCACCGATTATTGCAAAAAGGTCTTTAGCGATCCTGAATTCGGCGAATGGTACGGATACCTGCGCCGGGACGGAAAGCCCACCGAACCGCCATGCAAAGGAAGCACCTTCAAAGGTCCGTTCCATCTGCCGCGAATGCTGGTCATGGTGGACCGAATGATGGAGGAGATCATCACAAAATCCTGAGGAGATATCCATTTATCAGCAATATAGGAATTTTTCGGATCATATCGAAAACTGGCTGTTGTACAGATTCGCATAGGGTCCGTTTTTTTGGAGCAATTCACGATGACTGCCCGTCTCCACAATATTACCGTCTTTCATGACTAGAATAACATCCGCTTCCCGTGTCGTGGATAGGCGGTGTGCGACGATGAAGCTGGTTCTTCCCTGCATCATGCTTGTAAACGCATGCTGTATTTTACTCTCTGTTCTTTTATCGATCGACGAAGTCGCTTCATCCAAAATCAGCATCGGCGGCAGGCGAAGCATGACTCTTGTGATGCAGAGCAGCTGTTTCTGGCCTTGTGAGAGATTTCCGCCGTCTTCTGTGATAAAGGTGTCATACCCATTCGGAAGCCTTTTAATAAAACTGTCGGCATGGGACGATTTCGCCGCTTCCATTATTTCTTCTTCGGTCGCATCCGGTTTTCCGATTATGATATTTTCCCGGATCGTGCCTGTTTTCAGCCAGGTGTCCTGCAATACCATGCCATATCCCGCACGGAGGCTTTTTCGGGTCATCCCGCGGATATCTGTTCCCATGATTTCGATCTTCCCGCTGTCCACATCATAAAAACGCATCAGTAAATTGATAATCGTCGTTTTTCCGCATCCTGTCGGTCCGACAATCGCCACACGCTGGCCGGGTTTTACGGAAAGATTGAAATTTTCGATCAGTTTCCGGTTTGGCTCATAGGAGAAATAAACGTCCTGCAATTTTACCGATCCATTGACGTTCGTCAAATCAACCGCGTGGTCCACATCCGGAACCTGAGGCTCTTCTTCGATCAGTTGAAAAATACGGTCCGCGCAAGCCAGCGCATTCTGCAATTCCGTTACCACTCCGGAGATTTCATTGAAAGGCTTCGTATACTGATTCGCATAACTCAGAAAGCAGGATAATTGTCCAATGCTCAGTCTTCCGGTCAAAGCGGCGAATGCTCCGGCTATTCCCACACCGGTATAGACCAGGCTGTTGACAAAACGAGTGGACGGATTGGTGATGGAAGAAAAGAAAAGCGCTTTCAACGACCATTTTTGAAGCCGTCCGTTGATTTCGTCAAACTGCTTCATACTCTCTGTTTCGTGCCCGAATGCCTGCAC
The DNA here is from genome assembly GCA_964549475.1 of uncultured Oscillospiraceae bacterium. GTDB lineage: Bacteria > Bacillota > Clostridia > Saccharofermentanales > UBA5734 > JBBQKF01. The sequence continues at coordinate 7,291 of CAZJXH010000038.1, read as the reverse complement.
CACTTTCTGGTTTCCAATCATTTCGTCAATCAGCGATGTCTGTTCCCCTCGGATCTCGGACTGCTGTTTAAACATGGAATAAGTCTTTTTCGCAATAAAACTTGCTGCGAACAATGACATCGGAGTAATTAGAACTACTACCAATGTAATCCATATGTTGACACTGACCATGAATGCCAGTGTACCCAGAATCGTAATAACTCCTGTAAACAGCTGGGTGAATCCCATCAGCAATCCATCCGCGAGTTGGTCCACATCGGCGATCACGCGGCTGACCACATCCCCATGGGAATGGGAATCAATGTATTTTAATGGGAGAATTTCAATTTTTTCGAAGGCTGCCTTCCGGATATCCCGGATGATACTGTATGTCATCTTATTGTTGCTCAGGTTCATTCCCCACTGGGCAGCTGCTGTAATAGCAATTACAATTCCGATCTTTTCCAGAATCATCAGGATCCCCGTAAAATCAACCGTTCCTTTTCTAACAATCCGATCGATTGCATTTCCTGTCAGGATCGGCACATACAATGACAATCCAACGGTGATGACAGCCAGCAAAATGGACAGGATCAGATAAATCCGGTAATTTCGGATGTACCTCATGACTTTTTTCAAAGTGGCCATCGGAATGCTTTTCATTTTCTGTTTCAGCATGTCAAATCGCCTCCTTATCAAACTGGGAATAATAGATTTCCTGATAGAGCGGGCAGGATTCCAGCAATTCCTCATGTGTCCCGATTCCGCGCATCTCTCCGTCATCCAGTACGATGATCCGGTCCGCATGCCGGATGGAGGACGCTCTTTGAGAAACAATGAAAATCGTTGGCTGTTCCTTCATTTCCCGCAGCGCCTTCCGAAGCCGGGCGTCGGTTGTGAAGTCCAGCGCGGAAGAACTGTCGTCCAGGATCAGGATTTCCGGTTTTTTCACCAGGGCCCTTGCAATTGTCAGGCGTTGTTTCTGGCCTCCGGAAAGATTTTTTCCACCCTGTTCGATTTTTGCATCCAGTCCACCGCCCTTTTTCTCCACAAACCGTTTTGCCTGCGAAACGTCCAACGCCTGCATCATTTCCTCTTCCGTTGCATTCGCCTTTCCCCATTGGAGATTGTCCCTTATGGATCCTTTGAAAAGAACCGCCTTTTGCATCACCATGCCGATCTTGCTTCTCAGTTCCGCCATCGGGTAGCTCCTGACATCCATTCCATGAATCAGCACTCTTCCTTTCGTCACATCATAAAAACGCGGTATCAGATTGACCAGACTGGATTTCCCGGAGCCGGTACCTCCGATGATGCCGATGGTCTGCCCCTTCTTCACATGGAAAGAAATATCTGTGATCGACTCAGCGCCCGCATTTTTATATGTCAGGCTGACATGTTCGAACGTTACCGCATCATCGGATTCTGTCGATTTTTCTCTATTATCCGGATATTTTACATTCGGCTGGGATTCCTCCTGAAGATTTTCTGCTGTCTCTTTGGTTTTTTGAATCTCTGTAATATCGCTGGTTTTTTGAATTCCCTCCGTCTCTTTGCCCCCTTCCGCCTCTTGGTTCCCTTCCGTCTCTTGGTTCCCTTCCGTCTCTTGGTTCCCTTCCGTCTCTTGGTTCCCTTCTGTCTCTTGATTCCCTTCCGCCTCTTTTTCCAGCTTCCCGGGGAATTCCATGGACGGCTTGATGTCCAGGATGTTCTGAATGCGGTTGGCACAAGCAACCGCCTTGGTGATCGTAATAATCAGATTGGCAAGTTTGATCAGTTCAATCAGAATCTGCGCCATGTAACTCACCAGCGCAATAACCTGTCCTTGTGTGATGTACCCTGTATCGACACGAATTGCACCGATATAAATCAAGGCAAGCGTGGCCAGGTTGACCATGATATACGTGACTGGATTCATCAGTGCTGAAATTTTCCCGACAAAAAGCTGCATTTTGCTTAAAAGATCGTTATTCTCCGCGAAATGGACTGTTTCATCCTCTTCTTTGTTAAAGGCTCGGATCACCCTGGCGCCTGTGAGGTTCTCCCTGGTGATTCCAAGGACAATGTCCAGTTTTCCCTGTACTTTTTTATACAATGGAATGCTGATCAGCATGATGCCAAAAACAAGGACGGATAGAAGGGGAATCGTAACAGCGAATACCGCAGCGGCTTTCGCATCAATTGTAAAAGCCATGATCATGGCGCCAAAAACAATATACGGCGAACGCAAAAAAAGACGAAGGGTCATGTTCACACCGTTCTGCACTTGGTTGATATCGCTGGTCATCCGGGTGATCAGTGTCGATGTGCCAATCGTGTCCATTTCTGTAAAAGAGAGTTTCTGAATGTGCCCGAAAAGCGCATGACGAAGCCTGGCGGAAAAACCAACCGCCGCTTTCGCCGAAAAATACTGTGCGGTAATGGAACAGGCAAGGCCGATCAACCCCAGGGCAACAAAAACCAGACACATTTTAAAAATGTAGGGTTTGTCCTTGTTGCCGATTCCGATGTCGATGACCAGCGCCATGACAATCGGAACAAGCAGTTCAAAGGTTGCTTCCAGCATTTTAAAAAGTGGAGCCAAAATGCTTTCCTTTTTATAATCTTTTAAATAGACCAGTAATTTTTTCATTTATCCCGCCTTCAGTGCTCACTTTTTCTCATTGTTTCTGCTTTTTCATTTGTTTATTCAGGACAATCGCTTCCTTGCGGTTTGTTCTGTTTTATATTACAATAAATTGTGATATATGAATAATATTATGTTTATATATATGCTATACGATTTTAGTATACATTAAGCAACCCATTGCAGAATTAGTATGTATTAAACAACCCATTCCAGAAAGGAGTCTCATGGAATTAAAACAATTATTGTATTTTGTAACGGTTGTCCAGGAAGGAAACATTTCCAAAGCGGCAAAAAAACTGCACCTGTCGCAGCCGCCGCTCAGCACCCAGTTGAAAAATCTGGAATCCGAGCTGAATTGTACCTTGTTTGATCGGGGATCCAGGCAGATTCTATTGACAAAACCAGGAGAAATTTTGTACGAACGGGCATTGACCATGCTCGAATTCTCCCGGATCACGACTCGTGAGATTACCGACAGCCAGCATGAAACGAAAGGCACCCTCCGGCTTGGCGTGATTTCTTCGGTAGGAAGCACCCTCTTGAATGAATGGCTGATCGGATTTCATCAGGCTTATCCAGATATCTGTTTTGAAATCTTCGAGGGAAACACATACGAACAAATCGAGAAGCTGCAAAACCACATGATCGAAATGGCCATTGTCCGCACACCCTTTCCGACAGATTCCCTGGACTGCACTTTTCTGAAATCGGAAGACATGATCGCTGTCGGCAATAAGAAATTTTTCGGCAACGGTACAAACAACCATAACGAAAATGACAGCACCAAGGCAAGCACCATCACGCTGATCGATCTGGCAGGCAAGCCTCTGATCCTTTATCGAAGATGGACGCAGATATTGGAAAAACAATTTCAGGATGCCGGGATGAATGTGCAGATTTTCTGCATCAACGATGACGCCCGAACCACCCTTTGCTGGGCGGATGCCGGGCTTGGCATCGGAATCGTTCCTGCTTCCGCCATCTCCCTGATCAAAGGCCGGGATACGATTTGTAAAACCATAACAGATGCCGGCCTTGCCTCCAGCATCTGTATCATCAGCAATCCAGGAGCATACAAATCCTCCCTCGCTAAAATTTTTACCAGTTATCTGCTGTCCTTGACCAGTAGGAGCATGGATACGAAAAGCATGCCTGAATGCATGAATGGAGCTGCATTGCCACGATAAATCACTTTACCAGCATTATTTTAATCGTAGAATTTCAGTCATTCTCCGGTTATTCCAGTCGCTGATCCCAAAGTACAATAGAGCGGGTTTCCCCGATCGGTATACATGCATACACTTTCTCACTTGTCGGAAAAGAACTAAAAAAGCAATTTCATGAAATAGTTAAATTACTATCGCAAATCTGATGGATAAAATATACAATGTGTGCATTTGCAGCTTGATTTAAGCTATTGGTCGGTTTCTTATGTTCCCATAACGCACCATTGTTTCGTGCCATTTCGGTATAATAACCAAGAATATCCTCTAGCAGTTTAGTATAAAATCCTGCTCGATAAAGCATTTCAAATCGAAGAGGATAGCCAAAGAGAACATCACTTTCAAATACATGTGGATAGACCTGTGCTATATCTCTGTGCGAACCAAAATCTTTCATAAGGATATTGAGCAGTGTGGAATCATTTGCTTCCGTTGCAAAATCGAAAAAGAATGCAGTATACTGGCAAAACTCCGAGTATTTGCCAGTTGGTGTCAATCGTCCATTGATTCTAACCGCATTGTCAGTGAAAAACAGTTCCTGTCTGGATTGTTCAAGTATGACTTTTCTTAACTTTTCAGCATTTTCTATTAATGTCTTATCTTGATAAAACCCTCCTGCAATTTTCAGTACAGTTGAGTAGAGCATATTTACCGGATAATTTACATCATTTTGAAGCTCCGCTGCACGACTCCATTCCAGAAAAACCCATCCGGTAAGACCTTCCAATAAACCATATTCATTTCGGAATGGTTCAAAAAATTGTAATAATTCATATATTTTTGAGCGGAACCCATCAATCATTGTCCAATCGCCACTACGCTTAAAATATTCATTTAATTGAATGATAAGCCATAATGCATTGGTAGGAACATAAAAATCATCATCGAATGGATCAGAAGGATAGCAACCGGGAATCATTCCTTTTGGAATGCGAGTAAAGGTTCCCAATCTATAATTTTCGAGAAAATTTTGTTCAGCCAAGCACTTCCCCGTTAAAATATTTTCTGCACGAGCAGTCCAAAAACTGTCTTGAAGCCAAGCCGCCCGTTCTCTGGATGGATCATCAATCAAACCGTCCACTGCATTAGAACGGAAACTATTGACAGCTGCATCATAGATCAATTGAATATCAGTATGTTCTATCGGGCATTGCCGGTTTTGACTCACCGTTGCAGCATATTCGCGAATCCTCATGTCCCGCAGCATGCAATCGCCCTCTAGAACCGCAACCGTGCAATATTTCATAGCATAGCATTCAAATGTTTGTATTGGATAAATTCCTGGCTGCAATGAATACCTAACAGCATTAACACATTCATCTGCTCGTAAGAAAGAAACAACACCATCCGTCAATATCTCATCGAATAGTAAATAAAGCGTGACTGGTTCATTGCAGATAACATCAAAGGAAAGAAAACCGGAGGAATTGCATTCGAATGCAAAAGTTATATATTGATTAGGCTGTAAATGTATAACAGTATCTTTGGTATAGTCATCTGTCTTATTTTGAATACTTTGGAAGTCAAGCTGTTGTATGAGTTCAGAAAGGATGACAGTCAAAGAATTTTTTTTAAATCCTTTCAAATTTTCTCCAATATCGGTTAATGATCGATCCTCATGGTATTGTTTTGAGGTTTCTCCAACTCTAGCATTACCCCTGTCAATAATAGATAAAGCCGGAAGAAGGCGGTATTCAGGATAAAGAGTCCCCCGTGGCAGATAATGATATTCTCCTGATTGAATTACTAACAGCTCACCCTTTATTGATTTTTGAAGATACCTTTTATAATAATGGCTGTCCATATTCCAAACTTCAACAAATGGGCGTTGAAAGCTGTATCGTTGCACTCTTTGCTCTCTCTCATTGATTATATTGCATATAAAGCCGTCTTCTTTACCAGTATATAAAATAACCTCATTGTTCCACACACATTCTGCCTGTAAAAAAGAAGCTTGATCAAGAGTATAAAAGCTATTGATATTATAACCAGCCACTTCAATATAGAATACATTTTTTTCTGCATTAATTGTATTGGAAATATCCCATTCATCAATACGGAAGTATCCATGTGCAGCGCGGGCTGGACCGCATCCAATCCAATTCCCGTTTATAAATAAACGGTATAGGCAGGAGGCGGTTATCAAAAGATGGCAAGATGCATTTTCTACATAATCAATGTTTCCAGTAAAAGCACAGGTTAAATTCATTTCTTTTTCACGTAAAGCAGGCCATATCGGTTTCGCCATTTTAAACATCTGTGTATGCATTTTATTCTCCCTATATGGTTCAGACATTACCCTTTTATGCCTGAAAATACAATTCCTTTTTGAATTGTCTTTTGGAATAATGAGAAAATGATTGTAGTTGGAATTGCAGCGATACAGGACAAAGCCATTGCTTGATTCGGTACAGAATTCAGATGCTGGGTCATTCGGTAAAGAGCAACAGCATAGGTAAACTTCGCAGGCTCTTGTATAATAAGGAAAGGCCATAGAAAATCGTTCCATATGGGTATGAAGGACATGATGGTCATGGCACTGAATACCGATTTAGAAAGAGGTACAACAATAGATATAAATACTTTTATATCTGAAGCTCCATCAATTTTGGCTGATTCAATCATTTCTTTTGGCAATGCATCAAAAAATCCTTTAAAAAAGTAAACAGTCAGGGGGGCAAACCAAAACCCGAGAAAAAGGCTAACCAGATGATTCAGTAAACCCATCGTATTAAATAACTCATATGTCGGAATTAAGGTAATGATACTTGGGATCATAATCGTTCCAAGATATAGTAAAATTATAAAGGATGCCAATCGTCTTTTCATCAATTTTGATAAAGAATATGCAGCTAGTGACGATAGTATCAATGCGCCTGTGATACCACAAAACGTAACAATCACCGAATTGAGGATGAATTGTCCAAATCCAAGATCTACTCCGAGAAGGGATTTAGCGGTGATACTCCATGCTGAAATAAAATTATCAAAGATTCGCAGGGCACTCTTTTTCATGCCAACACTCCGCATCTCCCCTTCAAGTCCATACTTGGTATAGAAATCCAATATTTGATCTGTTGTTTTATTAGAAAGTGCATTATCTAATCCATATTTTACCTCAGATTCGAAAAAGAATTTGGTGTTTGTATAAGCAAACAGTTCATCTTGATTTCTCTCGAACGCCTTCGAAACCGCCTTGACAACATATGTTTTTGTCTGAAGGACTGCATTATTCCGTTCGTAGCTGACCATATGCGACTCCGCAATCTTGCGATCTCCATATGTCGCATATATATACGCGCCACTATTTTTTATATTTGAAAACTGCATCGGACACCCAATTAAGACATTAACAAAATCGAATTCAATCTTTTTGGTCAACGCTTCTTCGTTCCATTCTGTATTTGAGTAGTCCAGATGAAAATACAACTCATTTCGTGCAGTAGGCAGCAGTTTGGGG
>CAZJXH010000037.1:9739-20245 GCA_964549475.1 uncultured Oscillospiraceae bacterium | reverse complement strand
AAATACTAAATTCCTGTTATGATGGGGGAGTGGAATTTAAAATTTCATTTTAGGCGTCCCCCTCCTGCCTTGTGTTACGCTTGAAATCAACCTTGAATCGTGTTATTATCAAGGAGGGATCAAATCATTATCCGCCATTCGTTGATGACAAAAAGTTGCAGCAAGTGACTTGACAATTACGGGCAGTTCGGATTGCCGTATTGGGATTGTTTCATGAAGAGGAGGATGAGGTATGAGAAGCAAGTTGTCCCCTTCTGTGATCGCAATTGCGATTATGATTTTATTGTTTTTTTATTATCCGAATAACACTCATGCAGCCTCATTTATAGCATGGCCCGGCAACACCATCCCGGTGGATTATGAGCCTGCCAATATTATTGTGGCGAACGACGGCACGAGCTATGTGACGAATAATTCCGGCGGTATCATGAAATATCTTCCTGACGGTACTTTGGATATCTCCTGGGGTGCATCGGGCAGAGTATTGGCAACGATCCGGCCGGTTTATTTATGCTTTGATCCACACGGCGACCTCCTTACCGGAAATTGTGATGCGGCAGATGGCATCATGAGAGTATCCGCTCAAACCGGCATGAGTGAAGTTATTCTCCCTGGATTAATTGTCAATGGGATTGCAGTGGATGCCGGGTACAATATTTATGTGAATACCGGCTCCACGATCGTTAAGTATACCGGCACACTGGATTTGGTCTGGTCAAAACCGCTCAAAACAGCAAGCCATGCCTTGAATAATGAGATGGGCCTATGTCTTCTCCCGGATGGATCGATCATTACAAGCGATGAACCGGGTGGGTCGATTGTTAAATATACCACCCAGGGAAATGTCGATACCACATTCGGGAACGGCGGCGCCTTGAACGTTGCATCGAGTTATGCCGGTCTTGCAAGCTATGATGATGCACTATATGTATGTTGTTATAATGAATCGATTATTAAAAGAGTATCGATAGACGGAAAAAACATCGAAACGGTGATGACCGGCATATCCCCCACCATTTTAATATCCAAAAACGGATTTTATTTTGTTACCAATTGGCAAAATCAATCCATTGATTGTTATAGAAGACCGTATGTCGATGTTGTAAAAGAGCAGTTCAATTGTATCATTTCGCCTGCATTGCCCGCTCCCAGCTCGATTTCTTCCATCACGTTGGCGGTCACCTCCACTTGCAGTGCTGTATATGATATAACGGCAAAGGTCTTTCACAAAGCAACTAATGCTGTAGCATCCGATATCACAGCCAGTACGGCCACTCTGGAAAACGGGGATGCGACCATTTTTCTATTCCCGTCCAGTACCGGATGGAAGGCCGGTGATTACTATGTGAAAATCATTTTTACTGATACGCCGGGAAGCCTGACGGTAAGCGATTCTTTGCGAATCAGCCCGGAGATCACTGTTATCAAACGTTATACCATCACTTTTAAAGCAGAAGGAGAAAGTGATATTATTAAAACCGTCACAGAAGGCAGTATGCTGTCCGATGTTCCTGAAGTTCCAGTAAAAAAAGGCTATACCGGCGTCTGGGATGCTAAAATATTCACCAATATCAAAGCGGATCAGACCGTCAATGCCATTTATACCCGGATCACCCACACCATCACTTTTATGGTGGAAAAATCGGTTCTTGCTGTTAAGACCATTTATGAAGGAAGCACATTGACCAGCGTTCCCGCGGTTCCTCTCCGGAAAGGGTATAAAGGAAAATGGGATACCGGCGCTTTCATTAACGTTACAGCAGATATGATTGTAAATGCGGTCTACACACTCGTCAAACACAAAGTAACCTTTAAAGCGGAAGGCGTCAGCGATATTATCAAAACCGTCTACGAAGGGGATACCCTGTCAGATATTCCGCCGGTTCCGGCTAAAAGCGGCTACACCGGAAGCTGGGACACCACTGTATTCACCGATATCAATACAGATATGGTTGTGAAGGCTATTTATACAAGAATGAACAAGACCTCTATAGCAAAAGCGGCTGTCGTCATTGAAGTAGTTGATGAAACCTTTTTTGATTATGATACTGAATTGATCTGTGAATTGATTACCGGACAGGTGGATTTGACGAATACCAATGCGAATATCGGAATCATCGCCAAAGAGAAATCCCTTTCCTCTTTGTATTCTATAACATTGATGTTGAACGGCACTCCATTCCAGCCCGGCGGGAAGATCCGAATCAAAATCAAAATTGTGGAGGATCTGAAGAATTATCGGGATTTACAAGTCGTCTATATCGCGGGCGACGGGACGATATCCCTCCTGGAGAGCAGGATTGAAGGGGAGTATATCACTTTTATTGTTGATCATGTAAGCCATTACGGTATTATCGGAACCCCGGTGGATACAGAGAGTTTCTACAGCAGATTTTACGGTATGCTGGTTACCGTCTTATTTATTTCCGCGATCTTATTCATCGGAATCATTATCCTTGTTCTTTTTAAACGTAGGAAGCCAGCCGCTATCTATGATTACGAAGAGGAAGAGGATGGAAACAAGATAAGGAATGTAGATATCAATACGGAAGAAAAGATTAAAAAGTTAGAAGAAATCGAAAAAGAAATCGAGGAGAAAGAAAAAGACGAGTTATGAGATGATTAATGACTGACGGAATTTCCTATATGGGCTAAGTAAAAAAAGACCCGGTGTTTTTTTCGAACACCGGGTTTTTTTCCTGTTTTTCATTCTATATTTTCTCTTTATTTAGCTTTTTTCGGGGAATTTGATTTTTCTTATTTGCTTTTAGCTGCTGCTTCTTCTGTTTTTTCAACAGAATCTCCCGATTTTTTACCGATCGAAAGAAGCAGGTTCAATACGATCCCGAAAATAGCCGCACCGGCGATACATGGGACTTGGATGCCGAAGAACGGAATGCTTCCGCCGAAGACATATTGTCCGCCGACGCCGATAATTATAATGGATGCGATAACCGCAATGTTCTTAGAACTGAACATATCCACTTTTTTGTCGATCATGATGGCGATACCTTGTGCGGCAATCGCGCCGAACAGGTAAATCTCAAGTCCGCCGATGACAGCAAGCGGGATTCCGTAGATGACCTGAATCAGCGGAGTGAAGAAAGAAATGACCATTGCAATCACTGCGGCAACAATCAGGACAGCGATGGAGAAAACCTTGGTGATCGCCATGGTACTGATGTTCTCTCCATAGTTTGTTCCGGCAGGTCCGCCGACAAAACCGGAGATCATATCGCAGATACCGTCGCCGATCAGGTTCCGGTCAAGTAAATTCGCAAGCCCGTATTTTTTCTTTCCTTTTTTTACGGCAAGATCGTTCACATAAATATCAAGTTGATAAATATGTGCGGTAGATTCGGGGATTGTTGCGATCGCGATAGGCATGATCGCCAATACAGCAGCCCATGAAACCCTGGGCAGGGAGAAAGCAGGCAGTGCCAAGATACTGCCATCGCCCAGCTTCCAGCTCGAAGCAGCGAGCGCTTCGGCGGGAAGGCTTCGGAACAGGCTCATATCAGCGCCGCCGACCCAGTAAAGGATAGCAGCAAAGAGACAGCCGACACCGGCACCGAGAATCAGCGGGAGCTGGCCGAGGAATCCCTTAAGATATCTGGAGAAAATAATAGTCGAGAGCAGTGTGGCAAGCGAAACCGCCCATACCCAGCCGGTTGTTGAAATTCCGGTGACAGTAGTGGTTTTAATGACACCATCAACAATAGCAGATTTTGAAGCAGCTACAGGAGCTGCATCGCTCATGGCGTTTCCAGCCAGTGTCAGGCCGATAATCATGGCGATCGGTCCGGTGATCGTTGCGGGTAATACTTTCTCCACGGCATTTTTGCCGGAAAATTTTACAAGAAACCCAGCCGCAATGGATATGAGACCGGAAGCGATGATGCCAAACTGAGCGATCTGAATCGCTTCAGTCGGAAGGATGCCGTTCACTTTTACAAATCCCTGAGCCGCGGCAAGGCCGGAAATCGCGGAAAGGTAAGAGAAACTGGAGCCGTAGTACATTGGGATTTTTCTGCCGGAGATGAATATGAAGCAGATTGTTGCAAGTCCACTGGCGAAGATGGTCGTTGAAACCTGGAATCCCGTGATAAGCGCAACGGCAATCGTTGCAGGGAACATGACGATAACCTGCTGTAACGCGTACAGCAGCAGTTTCCAGATCGGCGGTCGTTCATCTGGCAGATAACCGAGTGAAGAATTCTGAGATGGCATAGTGTATCCTCCTGATAAATTTATTTGTTATGCACAATTTTTATGTTGTGCAATGACAGTCCGGCAAATAAAACATATTCTCATCCAGTAAAACACTTTCCTCCTCTTTTCCCTTGTATTGCGGTCTGTCGAGGGAGTTTGAGGCCAAAAATCTGCAAAAAAAAATCTCGCCCCCGGCAAGATTCACATGATTTTCGTGAAAACAGACGTTTTCACCCGTTCAATCTTACCAGTATCTCTGTACAAGTTTAAAGATTACTTTTCTTCATTTTTTATTGATTTCAATTTTTCATTTTTACTGATTTCAAATCATTTCTATCTTTTTTATTCTGACACAGAATGTCTTTTTTGTAAATGCTTTTTGCAATAATCCCAGTCGTCAAAAAGACGAATTTGCATATATAAACATAGGCATTTTGTCTTGCCGGTCCCGGCATCAGGTTATCTTTCCTTTCTATGGCGCGAATGAAACCATAGGGCCCGGGGAAATACGGTTATATCAATGGTTTGCAGGCAATCCACTTTTTTATTGACTTTTTATAATTGGTTTAATTATAGTATAATGTTACACATGAGGTACGACACTTTATGAAAACACTAATAAGAATAATCGAGTCATTTATTATTTTTTTGTGTGCCAATGCATACAGTCTATGTATTATGGAAGGATATGCATATCTTGCTGTGCTGCTGGCCATTTGCTTTATTCTAATTAATCTTTTTCCTTCGATTTATAACAGGAAACGCCCGGCATTAAGACTTTTGATTTGTGGTGACGGATGCGAGCTGCTCATTGATTTCCTCGTTTCAATTTCAGCAACAGCAATATATCTGGTTTTTCTTGCCTTCAGGATGCTTCCCGGTTCAATTTTAACATGGAGCATATGCCTCTTGGCTGCGATTATTATATAATCGATTGTTTTTTGGAACGGCATCATCCGGGTTTACCTGACTTCTATGCAGCTGGCTGTCAAGTGGCGGGTGGTTGGGATTATCTGCGGCTGGATTCCTGTAGTTCATTTGGTGGTGCTTTTTAAAATAATTTGCATAGCCTTGAAAGAAACTGATTTTGAAAGTCAAAAAATCTTCATCGACAGGGAACGGGAAAACAATCAGATTTGCCGCACCAAATATCCAATTCTTCTTGTGCATGGCGTTTTCTTCCGGGATTTCAAGTATTTCAACTATTGGGGAAGGATCCCGGATGAATTAAAAAATAACGGAGCAGTCATTTATTATGGGAATCAGCAGTCGGCAGCATCAGTAGCAGAATGCGGAAAAGAAATATCCGAAAGAATTCATCAGATTGTCGAGGAATCCGGTTGCGGAAAAGTAAATATCATTGCTCATTCAAAGGGCGGATTGGATTGCAGATATGCCATCGGTAAGCTAAGATCAGAAAATTATGTCGCTTCACTCACAACAATTAATACGCCTCACCGTGGATGCCTGTTTGCAGATTATTTACTTTCTAAAATTCCCGAAAGCTCCCGAAATTCTATCGCACAGAAATATAATGCCGCGCTTAAAAAGCTCGGAGACAACAATCCGGATTTTTTGGCTGCCATCCATGATCTGACTGCATCTTCCTGCAAAAAACTCAACGACACTATTCCGGATATTTCCGGCGTTTTTTATCAAAGTATCGGATCTAAATTGAATAAAGCCTCCAGTGCAAGTTTCCCACTTAATTTTTCCTATCCTCTTGTGAAATATTTTGATGGCTCCAATGACGGTTTGGTTTCAGCTGATTCTTTTACATGGGGAGAGAAGAATTCATTTCTGACTGTCAATGGAAGCCGTGGAATTTCTCATGGAGATATGATTGACCTTAACCGAGAAAACATTGAAGAATTCGACGTGAGAGAATTCTACGTTGATTTGGTCCATGATCTGAAAGAGCGTGGATTATGATTTAGCACATTCGGGCCTTTTTTTATTGTTTTGGTCTACCCAATCCGGGGGTTCTATGGTATAATTTTTTATCAGCAAGGAAGAGATACCATGTCTTTTCTCTAGTCGGCCGTTGGTCCTGTGCGATGTGGCCCGTGAAAACCCGTCAGCACCGGAAGGAAGCAGCGGTAAGCGGCAAACCACATATGCCGCAGGGGTGCCTGCGACCGACTATAAAGAAGACAAGTTTGTTGTTGTAGTTGGGTATTGATAAAGACACTAGAAGGGGAATCATTCTATGGGACATATTGCATTATACAGAGAATGGCGGCCGAAGACCTTTGATGAAATCGTCGAGCAAGTTCATACCGTTGCCGCATTAAGGCAAGCCGTCCTTTCAGGCAAGATCGCCCATGCCTATCTTTTCAGCGGGACGAGAGGAACCGGAAAGACCACCATGGCCCAGGTTTTTTCCAGGGCGATCAATTGTCTTGCACCGGTCAACGGCAGTCCTTGCAATCAGTGCCCGGTCTGCACCGGAATACTGGATGGTTCCGTTCTTGATGTGATCGAAATGGACGCTGCTTCGAACAACAGCGTGGATACGATTCGCAGATTATGTGATGAGATCGTTTTCACTCCTTCCATTACGAAATATAAGGTATATATCATTGATGAAGTCCATATGCTTTCCACTGGCGCGTTCAATGCGCTGCTCAAGACATTGGAAGAGCCTCCGGCTCATGCGGTCTTTATTCTTGCAACAACCGAGCAGCACCGGATTCCAGCGACGATTCTTTCCCGCTGCCAGCGGTATGAGTTTAGAAGAATCCCTATCGCAAGTATTGTGGAACGTCTTCGTAAGATTGCCGATGCCGACGGAATATCCATCCAAGAGGATGCATTGAAGGCGATCGCCCAACTCGCAGATGGCGCGCTGAGAGACGCGATCAGTCTTTTGGATCAGGCAAAAGGAAGTTTCCAGGGCACCATAGAAAAAGAAGATGTCCTATCCCTGGTCGGTGTCGTCAATGATGAATTTATGAATCAGATGGCGCTTGCTATTGTCAATAAAGACCCGGATCACGCGATGCGCCTTGTCGAAGAATTTGTTTTAGACGGCCGTGATGTCATTCGGTTCACCATGGACCTGGCCGCTTATTTCCGTAATATCATGATCTGTAAAGTATCAAAAAAGCCGGAAGATCTCCTTTATGTGCCTGCCAAAACCATAAACGGAATGAAAAAAATCGCCTCTTTTCTGCCGCTTGAATCCATCCTGTCTTTGATCCGGCAGCTTTCTGCGCTTGTTTCGGATTTGCGATGGTCTCTGAATACCCGTATCACATTCGAAATCGCAATTATCCGTTTGATGGATTCACCGGATCTTGATTTGAAAGTGGAAGTGGAGGTGGAGACAAAGGCAGTTTCGGAGAAACCTGCCGGATTAGCCGCAGCGCTTTCTAAAGAGGCTGCACCCGTTGCGCCCGAAGCTCCTGTTGTATCTTTTACTCCTGTTACTCCTGCTGCGCCCATTCTTTCTGTTGATGAAGAGGACTCCTTTGGATTCCCCTCCGTAGATGTTGCCGATAAGCCATCCGGTCCTTTGGAAGCAGCAGAAGGATTTCTTTCCTCTGCCAATCCAATTATTTTCGAACCGCTTGGAAACAATGAACCGCCGATGCCTCCCCTGATCGAATCCGAAACAAATTCAGAAGATGAGCCTGGACCTGAACCTCAGTCGGAATTAGACGTTGAAGTCGAATCCAAAATGGATATTGACGCTGTTTGGCCGAAAATTCTGGATAGCATTATCTCGGCTGGACAAATGACAGTTTATCTATTTCTCCTTCCGGCAAAACCTGTTTTGGATCATACAACCCTGCGCATTCTGTTTGAAGACAAGGACCATGTCAATTATAATGAATTGTCCACCAAGCATAATCATCAAATCATATCCCAAGCGGTCTTCAAGTCAACAGGATTTTCATATACCATTATCCTGGGGCTGCAGTCGGAAGAGGCAGGCAGAGCGAAGGAAGCATCCAGTTCCACCGGATCCGGACAGAACGGTCCGGAAACACACAGTGGGAAGCCTTCCGCTGATGGTTCAGAATTGTCAAAATTGGATGTACTCAAACAGTCCGCAGAAGAATTGGGAATTTCATTTTATATGGAGGAATAAGCATGGCACGAGGAAATTTTGGCGGAGGATTTGGCGGAGTCAATATGAACCAGCTTCTCGCCCAGGCAAAAAAAATGGAGAAGAGCATGGAGCTTGCCCAGGAAAAGACCAAGCAACTCTCTGCTGCGGCAACAGCCGGCGGGGGAGCCGTCAAGGTCATTGCCAATGGCGATTACCAATTGGTTTCCGTTGAAATCGGCAAGGACGTTCTAGACCCCGAGGATCCGGAAATGCTGCAGGATCTTATCCTGGTTGCTGTCAATGATGCCTTGCTCCAGATCAAGACCCAGGCTGAGGAGCTTCGTACCAAAGCAGCCGGCGGTGCGAACCTGCCCTTGGGATTTTAATGGCAAAGTATTCTGCGAGTATCACAAAGCTGATTGCAGAATTGGGAAAGCTTCCCGGAATTGGTGGAAAATCCGCCCAACGGCTTGCTTTTCATATTCTCTCTTTGTCGAGCGCGGAAGTGGAAACATTGGCAGGCACGCTGCTTGAAGCCAAGCGGACAACATTTCTGTGTTCAAATTGCTGCAATCTGACCGATCGCGACCCCTGTGAAATTTGTTCCTCGGCCAGCCGTGACCGCTCCATTCTCTGTGTGGTGGAGAATCCACGGGATGTGGCGGCAATGGAACGGATCCATGAATATCACGGCTTATACCATGTTTTGCATGGAGCCATCTCCCCTATGCAGGGAATAGGCCCCAATCAAATAAAATTAAAAGAGCTTCTTGCCCGGCTGACCAATGAAACAAGCATTACAGAAGTGATTCTTGCAAACAATCCTACGGTTGAGGGAGAAGCGACGGCAATGTATATCGCCCGCCTCCTGAAACCGGCCGGAATCAAAACAACACGTATCGCTCATGGCCTGCCGATGGGCGGAGACCTTGAGTATGCGGACGAAGTCACGTTATCCAGAGCCATGGAGGGAAGAAGAGAAATCTAGTCAGGGAAAACTGTTTCACCGGGTTTTATCATTCCCAATTTTTCTCTTGCCATCTTTTCAATATATTCAAGGGTATCTGATTTTTCGAATAATTTTACGTTTTCTTCTTTTTCTTCACGCGCTTTTTGGACTTCGACACTCAGTTCTGCCTTTCTTGCATTGATTCGGGC
This sequence comes from uncultured Oscillospiraceae bacterium, assembly GCA_964549475.1. Taxonomy (GTDB): domain Bacteria; phylum Bacillota; class Clostridia; order Saccharofermentanales; family UBA5734; genus JBBQKF01. The sequence continues at coordinate 10,818 of CAZJXH010000037.1, read as the reverse complement.
AATTTGAGCCTCCTGGGTGAAATAAATTCCAACTGCACCAGCAAGTAAAAAAACAACCAGCAGTCCAAGAAGAAGCTTTGGCATCATTTTACCCGATGCTCTGCCTTTTTTCTTTTTCTTCGCCGATTTTTCTGTTGAATGGAAGTCCATCGCTTCTCCTTCCTTGCCAGTCCGTTTATCATGAAAGGGTTGGCATACTATATTATTTTATAATGCATCATCTTGTATTGTAATAAGCTGAAATCCGAAATGCAATTCATTTTTCTGAACAGAAACCATGCAGTAACTCGATTGAAACAATTCTGTAACAATCCATTCGAGCATTTATCTTATCTGTTACAGGATCTCTTTGGTCGAATCATTGGAGTGTTCTTCCACTATTTCATAGAGCATGCCTGCATCCGCTTTTTTAACATTGTCGGTAACCGCCAGAACACGGATTTTTGAAACGCCGGATCCGAATTTTATTTCAATCAGATCTCCTTCTTTCACTTCCGTGCTTGGTTTTGCCATTTTGCTGTTTATCAGGACCCGGCCATTGGAACTGATATCGTTCGCAACCGTCCTTCTTTTGATCACTCTTGACACTTTAAGAAATTTATCAAGTCGCATGATTTCACTCCTTCATTGATTCGATGGGATGTTTTTCTCCGAGGTTTTGGCTTCGTTCCATATTTGATCTAGCTCCAATAACGAGATATGCTCCATTTTCTTCCCGGTTGAAAGCACCTTTTCTTCTACAAATTCAAATCGATTGATAAATTTTTGATTCGCTTTGTCAAGTGCGATTTCCGGTTCCACATCAAGGAACCTCGCATAATTCACTACAGCAAACAGCAGATCTCCGACTTCCATTTCCACGTCTTTCTTATTCTCAATGGGACCGGCTTCTCCGTTCCTTTCCATTTTTTTATATGCTTCTTCCACTTCAGCGATTTCCTCATTTATTTTTAGCAGGACATCGCTTCGTTCCTCCCAGTCAAATCCAACCTGTTTCGCCTTTTTTTGAATTTTGTATGCTCGCTGAAGGGCAGGAAGCACGCGTGGAATTTCTTTCATCGCCTGTGTCTGTTTATGCT
>CAZJXH010000037.1:0-9729 GCA_964549475.1 uncultured Oscillospiraceae bacterium | reverse complement strand
TTTCGGGAGAATTGGCCTCTTCCTTTTCTTCCCCGAATAAATGGGTATGTCTTGAAATCAATTTTTTACATAGATGATCCACGACAACGGAAAAATCGAATTGTTTCTCTTCTCCCGCCATCTGGCTATGGAAGACAACTTGCAGCAGCAAATCCCCCAGCTCGTCAGTCAGCCGTTCTGGCTGATCGCTGTCAATCGCATCGACGACCTCATACGCTTCTTCGATTACGTTCTTTTTGATGGATTGATGAGTCTGTTCCCGGTCCCATGGACACCCTTTTTCGCTTCGCAGAAATCCCATCAAAGACAGAAGATCTTCCATGGAATAATCGTCCTTATTTGCTTCAAACATTTCTTCCAGTCATCCTTCCGCAAAATACATTATTTAAGCAATTTAATTTGAAACCTGTTGAAATTGACATTATCAATAAATTGTTCTTCGAAAAATATAGTTTGATGAAACCTTGCAAATTCCTTTGTATTTTTATCAAGCCACAACGGAATCGGTATTTCAAGCTGACGGCATAGCAGGATCAAGCAGCTTTCTAATTGTTTTACGAAAGAACCGGGTTGATCCGGCTGTTCGACGATGATATCGGCTATGGTAAGATTTGCACGAAAAATTTTTCCTTCAAGCTTCATGAATCTGCCTTCCTTCTGATGGATCCGCTGTTCTTTATTTCAAATAAACTCATTGGTTTTTCCGATGAGTGTATGGATTCCTCTGCGCTCTTTTTCTATTGTAACAAAAATCACGGCCTTCCGGGGGAATTTTTGTAAAGATTTTTAATGGATACGATCTTTTGTTTATTTAAAATATATTTCCTTTTAACTTTCATTACACCTGATTTTCTGTTAAAATAGAGCTATTCTACTTATAGAGGAAAAATGGGGTTGTCTGCAATATGGATCAATCGGATTTAAACCAATTATGGAACAAGACGAGAGTTTTGCTCGATGGAGAAATGTCTGAAATTAGCTATAATACATGGATTGTGCCCATGGAACCCGTTTCCTGCGAGAACGGTGTCATTGTGCTGACTGTGCCGAATGATTTTCACAAATCATTCGCGGACCAATACATCCCGTTGATTCGGAACACATTGAAATCCATTACGAATCTGGATTTTGATATTCGCATCATCATTGTCGGACAGGACCCGATTCCTGTTATGAAACCCATCATTCCGGACCAGGGTGAATTGAATTCCAACGGTTCTTTTCGGACCAGCCGGCTGAACAAGCAGTATTCTTTCGACTCTTTTGTGGTGGGAAGCGGAAACCGTTTCGCCCATGCGGCATGTGTCGCTGTCGCGGAGAAGCAGGGCGGCCGTAATTTCAATCCCTTGTTTCTATATGGAGGGTCCGGTCTTGGCAAGACGCATTTGATGCATGCCATCGGGAATTATGTTCAAGCGAAATATACGGATAAGAAAGTATTGTATGTCCAATGTGAGCAGTTCGTCAATGAATTTATTTTTACGATTAAAGAGAATAAGTACGATGATTTTCGGAATAAATACCGAAATGCCGACATGCTGCTGATTGATGATATTCAATTTATTGAAGGAAAAGAGCAGATGCAGATCGAATTTTTTCACACATTCAATACTCTATATGAGTCCGGCAAGCATATTGTCATGACTTGTGACAAGCCTCCCCAGAGCCTGGCAAAATTAGAAGAACGCCTTCGGACCAGATTCGGATGCGGTCTTACCGTCGATATTCAGCCGCCCGATTATGAAACAAGAATCGTCATCTTGAAGAAACGCGCTCAAATAAACAATTCCAACGTTCCGGAAGAAGTTCTGGATTATATCGCAACCAATATCGCATCGAATATCCGTGAGCTGGAAGGCGCATTCAACACTGTTCTTTGCTATTCTCTTTTAGCTGGAGGAATCACGCTGGATATTGCGAAAGAAGCATTGAAAGATATTATTTCTCCGATCAGCAATAAGAAAATCAGCTGTGACTTTATCATGGATATCGTATCGAATTACTATAACATCACGGCAGATGACCTCAAATCCAAAAGACGAAGCGCAGAGGTTGCTGTTCCAAGGCAGGTTGCCATGTATTTGTGCAGAAATATGCTGGATATGACCTTTCCACAGATCGGATTGGATTTTGGCAGCAGAGACCATACAACTGTAATGCATGCCTGTTCCAAAATTTCCGAGGAATTATCAGGAACCAATCCCGACACCATTAAGGATATGAGTGAATTAAAGAAAAGAATTAAAGGATAAGTGGCTGTTATCCACAATTTATTGTGGAAATGTTGATAAGATCAAGTGGATAATTTGAGGATAACTTTTATCCACAGAATTACTAACATAAATAGAAAAATAAAACCACTTTATCAACATAGATATGAACAACAATATTTGATTGACAGCAAGGGGTTGACATGGTTATTCACATTATCCCCTTCACATAAGAAGAAAAGTGATAAAATATATACAATAGATTACAGATTGTATTTATATAAAAACTGAAATATTGGTTGTAAAAAATATTGAATGCACGGGGGAATGAAAGATGAAGATAATTTGTTCTAGGGACTTGTTTGTTGAAGCGATTACTATTGTACAGAAAGCAATCTCTCCTCGACCAACTTTACCAATATTGGATGGAATCCTGATTGAAGCGGATCAGACAGTTAAACTCACTGGGTATGATTTAGAGACCGGGATTGAGTGCCAGATTGATGCGGAAGTGGTAGAAACAGGCAGTATTGTGATCAATTCAAGAATGTTCGGTGAAATAATAAAGAAATTACCGGATGATATTGTTGCGATTGAAGTGGGTTCTGGAAACACAATACTAATAGAAAGCGGAAGTTCTCATTTTTCAATCAAAGGAATCAGCGCGGAAGGGTATCCAAAAATCCCGACTGTTGAAGATTATAAGAAAATAATATTACCGCAGAATTCATTTAAAGATATGATTCATCAGACGATATTTGCTGTAAGCAATGATGAAAGCAGACCGGTATTGAACGGATGTAATATTATTTGTGAAGATAATACAATTGAAATGGTAGCGATCGACGGATTTCGTCTGGCATTAAGAAAAAATTCGTTTGAACAGAGTGTCCCGACCATTTCCTTTATTGTTCCGGGAAAATCATTGAATGAAGTCGGTAGAATATTAAGTACGACGGATACACCAATAGAGATTTATAAATCCACCAATCATATCATGTTTGATACCGGTAAGGTAAAAATGGTGTCAAGACTGATCGCCGGAGAATATATGAATTACAAAAGCATTATCCCTCAAACAGCGGATACAACAATCACTGTGTCACCTCTGACTATATTAAGCGCGATTGAAAGAGCTTCGTTGATTATTACAAGCGATGACCGGAAATTTCCAGTCCGCCTTATGACAATGGATGATGAATCCCTTGTTATTACAGCGAATACTGATTTAGGCAGTGTAAGGGAAGAGCTAAAAATTTCCATGTCCGGCAATAAAATCGATATTGATTTTAATCCGAAATATTTCATTGATGCATTAAAAGTGATTGAAGAAGATGAAATATCCATTTCCTTTAACGGAAATATGGGGCCATGTGTGTTGAGGCCGGTGGATAGCGATGAATTTGCTTATCTAGTACTGCCATTGCGTAGATGATATGCAGGTCAGTGGAATCTATTTAACCAATTTCAGAAATTACAAAGAGCTAAATCTTGAAATTGATTCGGATATCAGCGTTTTTTACGGGGAGAATGCCCAGGGAAAAACGAATATATTGGAAGCGGTATATTTATGTTCCTGTTTGCGTTCTCATCGGACGTCGAAAGACTTGGAAATGATTTCACACGATGAAACAGCATTCGAAGTAAAGATTGACTATAAAGAGGATGATCATACAGGCAGCCGGGAGTCTTTTATCCAGGAAACAAATCAAAATAAAAAAAAAGAAGTTTTGGATTTTATTGTAGGACAACCGGATGAGCTTACACCATTTATTGAGAACATATCCGTATCTTATTATGAATCTGTCGCAGGAGATCCCGAGAGAAGTAAAAACAAACGGATAATCCGGCATAACGGAATCATTCTCCCTAGAATGTCGGAATTAATGGGTCTATTTCATGCAGTGATCTTTGCTCCGGAAGACTTGATGATGATAAAGGAAGGTCCTGCGAATCGAAGAAGGTTTGTCGATATATTGATTTCTCAGATCAGGGCATCCTATTTTAGTGAACTCGGAATATATAATAAAATCCTGATTCAAAGGAACAGTCTGCTAAAACAAATCCGGGACGGACATGTAGAACGTGATTATGAACAGTTGATCGTATGGGATTATGCATTAGCGAAATCCGCGGCAAAAATCATTGCAACAAGAATGGATTTCACGAAAAAAATCAGTGAGATTGCGGCAAAGTATCATAAAGAAATATCTTCCGGAAAAGAAGAGATATACGTAAAATATAAGACAATATCTGGAATAGGCAGCAATGACAGAGTAGAAGAGATTGAAAATAAAATAATGGAAAAGCTTAAATCAATGTTTTACGAAGATATTGAGCGAGGCAACACAATATACGGTCCGCACCGGGATGATCTGGAAATAGCCCTAGATGGAGATGGAATTCGACCTTTTGCTTCCCAGGGACAACAAAGAACAGCCGTGCTATCTCTTAAAATGGCTGAGCTCGAGATTATAAGGATGGAAACAGGAGACACGCCGGTCCTGCTGCTGGACGATGTAATGAGCGAACTGGATTCAAAAAGAAGAAAAATGCTTTTATCCAGTATTGGAAACGCACAGATTATTTTAACCTGTACCGACCGGTCCCATATCATCGAAGACTTTTTAAATGAGACACCGAATCGTACCATCCGTTATTATCATGTGAAAAATGGAGAGGTTTCCAGTGTAGGAAATAACGAATAAGAATGGTATAATAACAGTAGGCTTCCGTACACGGATAACTATATGGAAATGAATCCAGACTGGATGAAGGGTCGATGCGCAGGAAACGAAGAACAGACGGCATACAGGACGAAAAATGATTCATGCGGCGCAAGAACGGAGAAAAAGTGTATATTCATATTGGAGGGGAGTGCTCCATTCCGGGGAAAACAATTATTGGAATATTTGATATTGATGAAGTGACAAAATCGAATACCAATACCAATGATTATTTAAAAAAAGCAGAGGACGAAGGACGTGTAGAAACCGTTTCTTACGATATTCCGAGGAGCATTATCGTTGCGGTCGATAAAATATATATATCTCCAATCTCTGCCGGGACCATAAGAAAAAGAGCGAACAGATGGATTCTGTCCGATGATGATAATAAGAAAGATGGAATATTAAAGAGCCATCATGATATTCGAAAGGAATAAATCACAGGAAGGTGACAAAATGATCGAAGATAAGGACAAAAACAGGAATGATGAAGAAGCCAACGAGGATTTGTTGATTAATTCAGCATCCAATCCCTCTGCTTTGACAGAGGATTTCGAAGAGGAATTCATAACTGATTATGAAGGGGATCAATTTGATACACATAATTCATCTTCTTATAATGAAAGCGATATTCAAGTATTAGAAGGTCTTGAAGCGGTACGGAAAAGGCCTGGAATGTACATAGGAGATACAACAACAAGAGGATTGCATCATTTGGTGTATGAAATTGTAGCGAACTCTGTGGACGAAGCACTGGCTGGCAGATGTGACACAATAACCATTACGATTAATAAAGACAATTCCATTACGGTAATCGACAATGGAAGCGGAATTCCTGTTGGCGCCCATCCTAAAATGGGGATTCCAACGGTCGAAGTGGTTCATACTATTCTTCATGCAGGAGGCAAGTTTGGCGGCGGGGCGTATAGTGTTTCAGGCGGATTGCATGGGGTAGGCGCGTCTGTTGTCAATGCATTATCCGAATGGATGGAAGTAGAAGTAAAAAGGGAAGGAAAGATTTTCAAGCAGCGTTATGAAAGAGGCAAGACTGTCACTGCTTTGGAGGTTATCGGCACTTGCGAAGAAAGCGATACAGGAACAAAATCGACATTCAAAGCGGATTACGAAATATTTCCGATCATTGAATACGATTTTAGCATTATGATCACAAGATACCGTGAAATGGCTTTTTTAAATAAAGAAGTAACTATTATATTAACCGATGACAGAACGGATAATCCTGTTATCAAATCACTCCACTATGATGGAGGAATCGTCTCTTTTGTCGAATACTTGAACAAGAACCGGGAAGTATTGCATAAACCCCCGATTTACATCACATCAAAATGCGGAGATGCTTTTGTCGAATTGGCAGTCCAATATAATGACAGCTATTCTGAAAGTGTGTATTCTTATGCGAATAATATCGCCACGGTAGAAGGCGGAAGCCATTTGACTGGATTCAAGTCTGCATTGACGAAAGTGGTTAATGACTATGCTCGAAAATATAAATATCTTAAGGACGCGGACAAGAATCTTCAGGGAGAAGATGTGAGAGAAGGGCTTGGTGCCATTATCAGCGTAAAGCTCTCTGATCCGCAATTTGAAGGACAAACAAAAACCAAACTGGGGAATGCTGAAATACGGACCATCGTGGAATCTGCTGTCGGAGAAAAATTATCCAGCTATTTCGAAGAAAACCCAGTCATCGCAAGAATTGTCATGGAAAAATGTCTGTCAGCCAATCGAGCAAGAGAAGCTGCACGTAAAGCAAGAGAAATGACAAGAAGAAAGACCGCATTGGAAACAACAACATTGCCAGGTAAATTGGCTGACTGTCAAGAAAAAGATCCTTCACTGTGTGAAGTATTTATCGTTGAGGGAGATTCCGCCGGCGGCTCTGCGAAACAGGGTAGAGAAAGGAAATATCAAGCGATTCTGCCGTTATGGGGCAAGATGCTGAATGTCGAAAAAACTCGAATTGATAAGGTTTTTGACAATGAGAAACTGCTTCCGGTTATCATGGCGCTGGGTGCTGGAATTGGTTCGGATTTTGATTCTACACGATTGAGGTATCATAAGGTAATAATCATGGCCGATGCCGATGTGGACGGATCTCATATCAGAACATTGCTTCTGACTTTTTTCTATCGTTATATGAAACCACTGGTAGATGAAGGGTATGTCTATATTGCATGTCCGCCTTTATATAAAGTATACCAAGGAAAAGAAGAATACTATGCCTATGATGATACAGAACTGGAGGAGATTAAATCAAAAACAGGATGGACAAATCCAGGAATACAGCGATATAAAGGTCTTGGTGAAATGAGCTCAGAACAGCTATGGGAAACAACCATGGATCCACAGTCAAGGAAAATGCTGCGTGTTCAAGTTGATGATGCACAAGCGGCGGATGAAACCTGCACATTGCTGATGGGGGAAAAAGTGGAACCAAGAAGAGAATTCATCCAGGCAAATGCTATTTATGCAAGAGCAGATATTTAGGTGGATGCGTTTGTTGTATCAAAGCAATCAATAAGCAAAACAATTTAGCAAAAAGAAAAACATAATATTGGAAGAAAATGCTACCAACGATTAAGAAAGGGTAGCATTTTCAATATCAACACCTAATTATGAAAAAAAGAGGACGAATGCCCTGTAACCTCTAATTCCATATTATACCGCCGGATAAATTTCTGTATGGCAGCATTGTCGTCAATCGCAATCCGTACAGTATTCCTCACAGTATTCCTCAATCCGATGCCTTATCCTATAAAAATTTCCTAGTCAGATATGTATGGATTAGAGGCTGCAGGGCACTAATAAGAAAATAGTTTCACGTGAAACTATTTTACCCCGCAGCAAAATCAATATAATGATACTGAATAATCTGCGTAAAAATAGAATAATAGTAGAAATAGTATAATTTAAGAAATTAAATAACATAAACAGTGAAGAAAAACAAAATAGTGAGAAAAACATCGTTAACAGAAAATACACAGAAAGCAACCCATTGAAAACAATAATCTTGAAATACTAGTTAAATAAATCAAAGAAGTGATTATGATAAGTTTCAATATGAAAAATATCTATAAAACAAAATGCGATCCGTTCATTACGAAAAAATTGAATTGGAATACGAACGCTCTTTCAACTCTGTTTCTAAAAATTATTGCAATTCACGAGTTTAATCAATTATCAAGGTTTATTCATATCTCTGCTATTTCTACTGGAACCAATTTTAAAAGCCGATATATGATTTAGGAATAACAGTGTATTCGCAGATTAACAGTATATTCACAGCTTATATCAATAATATCGTATTATATCGTCTAAATTTATGTGCGGAAGTATTGTCGTCAATCGAAATACATACAGCATTTCTCAATTAAGTGCTTCAATATATTATCCTCACTAGATATATATTTATGAGTTAACAGAATATTAGTGCTCTGTAAACACTAATTCCATATTATACCGCCGCCTAAATTCCTGCATGGCATCGTTGTCGTCAATCGCAATATTATACTGTATTACTTCATCCGCCGCCATGTCTCTTAAAAAAATTTCTAGTCGGATTTATATATGTGTTTTAAAGATTACAGGGCACTAGTAGAAATATTTTTAGGTGGGTAAACAAGAAAAGCGATATTTACCGATCCGAGTTTTAATTATATTGTGACAAATGGCTTCTATTATAAATAAATTAAGTAGAAAATCGTAATAAATTATTCGTGACATGGCAAAAATAGTTTGTATTGTTTCACGTGAAACAATACAAACTTTGTTATTTAGGGAATGGTATGGCATTGTTGCTTGAAAAATGATAAAATCATACCATTCGATATAGAAAGAGGAGACGGAATGGCATTAGTATTAGCGATTGTTAATCAGAAAGGTGGAGTTGGTAAAACCACAACAAGTGTGAACCTTTCTGCTTATTTAGCACAAAGAGGAAAAAAAACACTCTTAATTGATATCGACCCCCAGGGCAATGCAACCAGCGGAATTGGACTGGAAAAAAAAGACCTTGGGAAAACGATTTATGATGTCCTAATTAATAATGAAGATATCAAAGAAGTCATTCGGCCATCAGGAAGAAAGAACCTTTCGATATGCCCTGCAAATATTGATCTTGTCGGTGCAGAACTTGAACTGAAAGATCTTCTTTCGAGAGAAAATATATTGAAAAGAGCATTGCAAACCATTGATCATCAATTTGATTTTATTATCATGGATTGTCCTCCCTCTCTGGGATTGATTACCTTGAATGCACTGACTGCTGCAAATGGCGTTATTGTTCCGATTCAATCAGAATATTATGCTTTGGAAGGATTAACACAATTAATGGATACAATTAATATTGTGAAGAAGCATTTGAACCCAGGATTGGATATTTTTGGTGTTGTTGTAACAATGTTTGATTCAAGGACACAACTATCTCATCAGGTTACAGCAGAAGTGCAAACGTACTTTGGCGACAAGCTTTTTAAATCAATCGTACCAAGAAATGTCCGTTTGAGTGAAGCTCCCAGTTTTGGACTTGCGATTAATGAATACGATTCAAAATCCAAAGGAGCCGATGCATACGAGTTTTTGGCGAAAGAAGTGATTAAACGGGCCGCAACATTCAAGTAAGAATGAACTATGGAATAATTATGCGAGGAGAAACCAAATGAGAGAAATGAATGCTACAAAACGAGCAGCGGAGATAAAGGCCAATATGAAGAAAACCATTCCGAATTCCGGAACCCAAAAAGGTCTAGGAAGAGGACTTGGCGCACTTCTTT
>CAZJXH010000036.1:0-20336 GCA_964549475.1 uncultured Oscillospiraceae bacterium | reverse complement strand
TTCTTCTTGTTTCCCGGTTTTTATTTTGGCTTAAGCCCCGTCGTTGGGCTCCGGATTATTCCGATATCTCCTTGGAATCCATTCGGGCAAATATCGGAGCCGTGTGCTCTTTCGGTATTTTCGGGGTTAAAAGGCTCACTGCCGGTACAACAATCAGGGAGAGAATCATGGCAGCGGCGCCCGCATTCGGAGGCGAATTCAGATATTGTCCCAGCGGCGCCGGATATAGCTGGAATGCGCTAAGCAGGGTAACGATAAGTCCTGTTGCGAACCCCGCCCAGACGCCGGCTCTCGTGACCCCTTTCCAATACAATCCATAAAGGAACGGTGCAAGAAACGCACCTGCGATCGCGCCCCACGAAGTCGACATCAGATTGACAATCGCACCTTTCATATTGGCGACAACGACAGATGCGATGACAAAAGCAACACAAAGCAGACGCATGACAAGAACCTGTGTCTTTTTCTGCATTTTAGGGGCGAATAGATCCTTGATCAGATCCAATGTCAAAGTGGAGCTAGATACCAGAACCAGGGCTGCAAGGGTTGACATGGATGCGGAGAGGACCAGGATAATGACAATGCCCATTAACGCGCTTGGCAATGCGGTATCCAGAATAAGGGGCATGATCAGATCATAATTATCTTTCCCGTTAAGCTGTGGAAGGGTATTATTCAGGTAGAGCCGTCCGAACGAGCCGACGAAATAGGCTGTTCCTCCGATAACCGCTGCGAAAACCGTTGAAATGACAGCGCCTTTGATGATCATCTTCTCGCTTTTAATCGAGTAGAATTTATTTATCATCTGAGGCAGTCCCCAGACGCCGAAGCTGGTTAGTATGATCAAGCCGATCAGATTCACCACATTGTTGCCGAAGGGAGTCGCAAGACCGAGATTCGTTCCATCTTTCCCGACAATGTTCGATAATTGCTCCAGTCCGCCGGCAAGTCCGCCGACAATTGGATTCTTGATGATATAAACCGCCATGAGGATAACGCCGCCGATCATGATAATCCCTTGAAAAAAATCATTGAGCGCGGTAGCGATATATCCGCCTAAGACAACATAAGTCGCGGTCAGTACCGCCATTCCGATCATGCACCAGATAAAAGGGATTCCAATCGCTTTTTCGAACAGATACCCCAATCCGGTATAAACCGATGCAGAATAAGGTACAAGGAATACAAAGATAATCAATGCAGCCGCAATTTTAAGGCCCCGGCTGTCATATCGTTTTTCAAAAAAATCGGGCATGGTCTTTGAGTCCAGGAAATGTGTCATCCTGCGGGTTTTCTTTCCAAGAACAAGCCAGGCCAGAAGACTGCCGAGAAGAGCGTTTCCAATGCCGATCCAAAGAGAGGAGACACCAAAACCCCATCCGAACTTTCCTGCATATCCAATAAAAATAACCGCTGAAAAATAAGATGTGCCATAAGCGAAAGCGGAGAGCCAGGGGCCAACATTCCGGCCTCCCAGAACAAAATCATTGACATTTGAAACAAGCTTCTTGCTGGAGATTCCGATCGATACTGTGACAAGATAGAAAAGACCCAGAATACCAAGTTTAAAAACAAAACCATCTACCATACTGCATACCTGCCTTTATCCATAATAACTACTACTGCCAACTGTTTGGCACTACATGCAATATCATATCAAACCTTTCCTAAAATGGGAAGTGCATTTCGAGAATTTTTCGATGGATTCTTAGGTTTTTTTGCGATATCTATATGTTTGTCCGGAATTTGCTCGATTTTTCGCAGTATATTTCCCTTTTTTAGGAATATATTTGAATAAGCGTTTACGATGGAACACGGGGAGTGGGACACAGGGACGGTTCTTTTATTTCATAAACAAAATGAAATAAAAGAACCGTCCCTATATTTCGTTTTATCTTTTATCTTATAGATGAAAACTCCGGAAACTTCATTTTTTATATTGACAGAAATGCTTCGGGTGTTTATAAACATCAATGCGTCAAGTAGTGGAAACGCGGTCGTGGCGGAACTGGCAGACGCGCACGTTTGAGGGGCGTGTGGGAGACCATACGGGTTCGATTCCCGTCGACCGCACCATTCGAAAAAAGAAACCAAAATTTCGAAAGAAGAATTTGGTTTCTTTTTTTTTGATTTCAAGTCCATGATCAGACACACCCTGCCGGCATCATCGATCCCGGTCATCCAAACAGATAACAGGTCATGGATAAGGATCCCATTACGCAGGAGTCATTGAAAACAGCGATCTCGTCTTCTTCCGTCGAAGCGCCCAGCGGATAGAACAAAGGATAGAAATGATCCGGGCTGTAAAAAGCGATATCGGCGCAGGGACCTGCTTGAGCGTAGTCAATGACGGCATTCGGCTGTCTTTTAAGAATACAGTCTTTGATATACTGGTCGAATTCAACCGCCCAGGGGTAGCCGCCCTCCATATTCCATCCAATCTTCGACAGATTGTGCACAACATTCCCACTGCCCAGGATCAGCACGCCCTCATCCCGCAGAGAACGGAGTTCCTGTCCGATTTTAAAATGGGCTCCGGCATCCGCATTCCGGTCGACACTGAGCTGAAAAACCGGAATATCCGCATCGGGGTACAGTTTACGAAGGACGGACCATGTTCCATGGTCATATCCCCAGGTTGAATCCATCAGCGTCTTCGTTTGAACCAGCGAACCTGCTTTGTGTGCGAGTTCCGGGGACCCCGCAGCAGGATAGTCTGCTTCATAGAGTTCTTTCGGAAAGCCGTACATATCATAAATCATCCTGGGGGAAGGCTCATCCTGGATATGCGTCCCATCGGTAAACCAGTGGGCTGAAACCGACAAAACGGCTTCAGGCCTGGGAATTCTCCTTGTGATTTCCATCCAGTTCTTCGTGTATTGATTTGTTTCAATCGCGTTCATGGGCGATCCGTGTCCGATAAAGAGAGTCGGCATTCTTTCCATTTTTCATGTCCTCCTGTCTGATCAGCGAATCGATATTTTCCATTCATCGCTTTTTCATTGGTTTTGAGCAGTCCCGCTGATTGGAATGACATCGCCGAGGAATTCCGGCTCCGGTTTGAAAATCTCGCATTCAAGAAAAGCTTTCACCCTTGCAAGGTATTCTCTTGCCCGATTCCATGCCGAGTTGTGATAATCCCGTATCGCGCTGTCTACCCCGTCCAGTTCAATCGACAATTTCTCCCCGATATATAAAGCGCGGTATAAATGAAAATCCTGGGTGGCGATGACCGCCTTCTTCACTTGAAAAATATCTCTTGCGCGATAAAGGGTCTGGTAGGTGTCAAATCCCGCATAATCCATGAAAATGTCCTCGGGCGGGACGCCTTTCTCAATCAGATAGGCCCGCATCACGCTGACTTCATCGTAATATGCTTTTCCGTGGTCCCCGGAAACGAGGATTTTCGGAACGATTTTCTTTTGATAAATCTCGAATGCCACCTCCAGACGGTCCTGGAGCATGGGACTGGGGATCGAATTCTGATAGACCGCGGCGCCGGGCACGATGACACAGTCATATCCACTGCCCATCTGGCTTTCGGTCAGTACATGGGCTTTTCCCGTTTTTTCCACATGATAATCAATCAGTAAAACGAAAACAATGGTTAAAACCACGAAGGCTAGAATGATTATCATGATGAACTTTAGCCATTTCTTCCATTTACCCTTGCTTTTTTTACTATTTCGACTGTTTTTATTCCCATGCGATTTTGCTTTTAAAATCTGTCCGATATTCTTGCTTTCCATGATGATCTATTTCCCTTTCCGTGATTGGATGGACAATTCTTCTTTATTTTAGTTTCCATTACCATTATGAACTGTTTTGCATTGCATGAATATTACAAAATATTACATTTTCAGCAAGGTTTTCGCTTATTCGTTCCCTATTGTTTGGAATGCGGAGGGAAAAAGCTTCCATGCCTGTCTGTAAAACGGGATTACGCAAACCTGGATCTCGACATCCCTGGTCGGATGTTTGAACAGGAGAGAGTAAGAAAACAAGGCGATTTCTCCTTTATAAGATTCTCTTGTATCCCCATACTTTTTATCGCCCAGGATCGGATTCCCGATATTGGACAACTGAACCCGTATCTGATGGGACCTGCCCGTTTCTAAATTTATATCAATGAGGGACACATTCTTTTCCCTGTCGGATTCGAGGAGTTGATAATAAAGAACGGCTTCTTTTCCGTCCTCTTCTTCTCCCGCGATGCTCACGGAATTTTTCACAGAATTTTTAATGAGCTTTGACTGAAGTGTTCCTTCTTTTTTAACCGGTATCCCATGAACAATGGCATAGTATTTTTTTGTCACTTTTTTCTCGCGGATCTGTTCCGAAATCCTCGATGCGGATTTGGATGTTTTCGCGAAAACCATCACGCCCGATACCGGCCGGTCCAGCCGATGAACCAGCCCGAGGAAGACATCCCCGGGTTTGCCGCTTCTGATCTTGATATGCTCTTTTAAAAGAGTCAGCATGTCCGGTGCGCCGCTCCCATCCGATTGGGACAGGATGCCTTCCGGCTTGACAACGATCAGGAGATGGTTGTCCTCATATAAAATCGGGATGGAATTCCGGGAGGCAGATCAAAACATCTCATACGACGATGGATCATTCAAATCTGCGACAATCCTGCATTGTTCCAAAAACCATACCTCCTACAAATGCTATGACGCTTCCTTTCATTTTTATAGGAAGCGTTTCTTTATTGCTGCCATCTTCCGGTCGAGCCACAGGGCAGGATGATATTCCGTCTTGTCGCCCTCAGTCCGATTTCGTCCGCCAGAGCCATTCCACCGAATTTCGGCGTTACGGTCAATTGCATGATGTCCGCCAGAACCGTGGGCGCAAGCCCTGTCGTATAAGAATTGATAATAAAAAACAGCGGATGGTCCGAAAGCAGTTCACTGCATTTTTCCACAATGCCATACAGTGCGTCTTCCAGTTTCCACAGTTCCCCGCCAGGCCCCCGGCCATAAGAGGGAGGGTCCATGATGATTCCGTCGTATTTCCGGCCTCTTCGTATTTCCCGTTCGACGAATTTATTCACATCATCGGTGAAAAACCGAACCAGTTGATCCGATACTCCGGTGAGATTGAGATTTTCTTTCGCCCGAAGGTTCATGCCTTTTGACGCGTCGACATGGACCACTTCGATGGCGCCCGCTTTCGCGCATGCCACGGTCGCGCCGCCGGTATAGGCAAACAGATTTAAAATGCGCGGCGGATTGCCTTGTTCTTTCGCCTGTGCGATTTTTTGGCTCATGAAGTCCCAATTGACCGCCTGTTCTGGAAAAAGCCCTGTGTGTTTGAAGTTGGTCGGTTCAATCATGAAACGAAGTTCGCCTGAAAATCCGGGATAGGTGACTTCCCATGTCTGGGGATGTCTTGTGTAAACTTTCCAGTGTCCGCCGCCTGACGAACTTCGGATATATTTCGCCGCGGGTTGTTCCCATTCGCCTTTTGGCCAGATGGCCTGCGGATCGGGACGCTGCAGGATGATATTCCCCCATCGCTCCAGTTTTTCGCCTTCTCCGGCATCGAGAAGCTCGTATTCTTTCCATTCTTCCGATATGAACATAGATCGCCAGACTCCTTTAAACCCCAGTTTTTGTTCCTGACAAAAATCATATCACTTAAAGCGGAAAAAAGAAACATGCGCTCTGTTATTTTTCATGTTACCAAACAAATATGCAAACCGGATTTCACTTCAGGACAATCGCTTACGAAAAGAAATGGATTAGTAACAAATGGAGCATGGGGACGGTTCTTGTGTTGCATAAACAAAAGAAAATGCAACACAAGAACCGTCCCCATATTGCCCCATGTTCCACCCATGTTCCATTTCTTTTCGTAAGCAATTGCCCTGATTTCACTTTAAACAAATGGTTGAAATGATTAATTTATGCTATTATATAATATATAGTTTGAAAGGAGACCGCTTTGGTGTTTGAATCCTGTTCCATGCTGCAGAATAAATTCAAAAGAATTGTTGTGGCAATTCTCTTATTTTCTCTTGTATCGCTTTATTCGGCAACGATATCTGCCGCCACTCAGAAATCAGCGGTTGTTATTTCTCCGGAGGCATTAACCGCCGCCGTGTCTTCTTCCTCTTCCTCCGATGCCACCCCTACCCCGCTTCCCAATCCCATTCTGGATTATAAGCTGGACATCAACGCACAAAGTGCCATTGTTGTCGAAATGGGACGCGGCATGCGGCTCTACCTTAAAAATTCTGATATGAGGTCGAACATTCCGGCCGCATCGAAAATCATGACAGCAGTCATCGCGATCGAAACCATCCCCCTGGACACAAAGATTACCATCAGCAAGGTTGCTGCAAGCCAGGAGGATTCGGATGTCCTCTCTTTAGTAAACGGAGAGAAATATTCCCTGGAATATTTGCTTTATGGACTGCTGCTCATGGACAACAACGCCGCAGCGGTTGCCATTGCTGAACAGATCAGCGGAGAGGAAGTCGAATTCATCAAGCTCATGAACAACAAAGCCCTGTCTTATAAAATGGAAAATACAATTTTTACAAATGTCACAGGAGCAGCAGATGCCGCTCAGTATACCACGGTGAGCGATGTTGCGCGTCTGGTCCGTTATGCATTGACATTTCCGACGTTCGAGACCATTCTAAAAACCAGGGATATTCCATTTTTTTTATCGACAAATCAGGCAAAGCACGTATTCAGCAATATTGAAAATGCCTGGTCTCTGGTTGATACCACGACCGGGGCGATGAAAAGCACATTTAGGAAAGATTCTTCCTTTGTTGTGATTTCCTCGTCCATGGGAATCAATACCATTATGGTTGGCAGTACAACCGATGAGAGCAAGACGATAAACGACATCTCTACCATTTCCAGTTCAATCTTTTCCCATTATGAATTTTCAACGCTAGTGACGGAGAATCAATCATTCCCCCCCAAGAGCATTGCAAAAGGAACGGACGTCATCAGTCTTAAATTCAATCAGGAGATTACTTACGTCCATCCCAAAGATGATGCTTTCATCCGTTCTACCACCTATGAGGAAAATGCCGTCATCGATTACCCGTTCCTCACAACCAAGTCGGTAGCCAAAGTGGTTTTTGAGTTGATGGATGGCACAAAAATAACCGCAGATCTTTATCCCGTTCGTACAGTATGGGGAAAAACAAATTATATACAAAAACTGATCATGCTCTATAATTCCAATCCCGACATCGGATTGCTTATTGTGATTTCTCTGGGATTGTTGGTCCTCCTTTGTATTATTAATCTTGTCCTTCTGTTTGTTCGTCTTCATCGGAACGCGTTCATAAACGTGAAGAGAATAAAAAGAACAGAAATCGAAAAACATGCTGAAAAGGACCATTCCAATGGCAGCCAAGCCTACTACGATCCCGATGAGGATGATAACAGCAGATGAGAAGAAAACATCTCAATTCATCCGGCAAGAGAGGTCCTTACAGCAGAATCATCTTGGCTTGATGACTTTTTTGATCCGTTTGTGATAAAAAACAATCAGCAGTGTAAGCGCATAGTCATACAGGAACAGCACCGCCAGCGCTGCGATGGCAAGCGCCCATACAGACTGGAATGTCGAAAATAAATCCGCCGGGAAAATCTGGTTCCATTTTGTCAGGATAGATGTTGATTCCTCACGGAAAATCAATAATACAATAGCCAAAATACTGCAGAAGTATACCCCTTTCAGCAAGTAAGCGATAAAATGGTGCTTCAGATGGTTTTCCAGAAGTCCTTTCAGCAAAGGATACAATCCGAATAACACTATAAACGGAATGGAATAATAAATACCAAACAGCGCGGTCACAAGAATACTGGAAGCAGCATACGCCATCAGACCTGTTTTCAAGTCGGCTTCTATCACCACCATCGCAACAAAAAACGAACTCAGTGTGAAAAACGCCAAGTCCGCTGTCGGGCTGAGGTAAGAAAAGGATATCGAAACAAGGACCAGCGCGGTGGCAAGTCCTCCGAATGCGATTTTCCGGGTCAGCAGCATGAGCAGATATCCCCGCCAAAGCATTCACAGCAGGAATCCGCACAACACAGACAGCTTAAGGATTCGCAGGCATTCCCGCCAAGGCATCCGCCCTGGGTGTAATAGGGTCCTTGACCCTGGGTACGGTTTTGATTTCCATAGGCCGAATTGGTTCTCTGCTGCTGCCATTGCTGCTGCCAGTCCTGGGCGGACCCGTTTGGAGACTGGTAATTCCCCTGCCCGTTTGTCGTTCTTCCGCCCTGGATGGATTCATAGGCTTCATTGATTTCTTGCATTTTCTCTTTTGCAAGCTCTTCCAGCGGATTGTCTTTATAATTGTCAGGATGGTATTTTTTAACCATTACCCTGTATGCTTTTTTTATTTCATCCGGTGTCGCGGTCTGTTTTACTCCCAGGACTTCGTAAGGATCTCGTGCCATAATATTCCCTTTCAAATTTTCATAATTTCTTTTCTTGCCTATTCTACTTTAATTATTCAAGAAATGCAATTTATTATTCATGCGGTTGATTATTTATTGCCTGCAAATCGATTATCGCTATTGGATTCCGAATGAAATATCATAGCCGACCCAGTTTCTGATGGAGAAAAACCTTCTGGCGGATAAAAGGCAATCCCTCCTGTAGAATATTGCTGATGATATTGGCGTCCCTCTTGTAGGGAAGCAGCGCGGCGATCTGATCCATCTGTTTCTCACTGTCAAGCAGCAGTTCCAATGCGGTTTCCCGTGCGGTTTCTTCGGGCAGATTCATGAACGGGTTCCAATTTTTCATTTTATGATCCTGTTCATAATCGTCGACGGCATCAAGGATGAAAATCCATCTGCCCAGATGGGACCCGAGGCTGGCGATTCCAGCCAGTAAGGAATCCTTGAATTTTTCTTCTGCAAAGAAAGAACAGAAGGATTCTTTAAAAACAGCTTGAAGGATGTCGCCGAATTGAGCGGCGGCAGTCTCCCAGTCCGGTTTTATTCCGGTCCGGTCCGTTTCCCTGCAGTCTTCCCTTATTGTATTTAAATGAGAGGTCATCGAAATTTTGTCTGTCGTTGATGAATTTCTGCCTGTCGTCGTTTTAGCGGCTTTCATACCGGCCAACTCCGTCTCCCTTAATTTTTTCAAACCCTCCATGATAGCGGAAGCCTCGTCCGGATATTCCTTCGATGCTTTTCGGGACGCTTTTTTTAGAAGAAGCTTTCCGAAATTTCCAACCACCGGTCTTCCATCCTGTATTTCATCTGAAAATTTTCCGTAAGCCAGCAGCACACTCAGTGCAGCGCAGCGGTGGAGGATTTCATGATTTGCGAGCATGGGTCGCTTGTTCAGTGGATTCAATATGCATCGGTCCATTTTCTCTTCCGGCGCATCCTGTGACAGGGAGATCATCAGCAGCCCCATCATGGTGATATCGTATGTAAGCGCCACCCGCGGGATCTGTCCGAAGGATCTGCCGATTTCCTTGCAGATTCCGCAATAGACTGCGCGAAACCTTGTAAATTCCCGTACCAGCAGCTCCCCTTTATTCGGTCTCACGTATCCAAACATTTTTTTCTCCATGTCCTGTTTTTTGTTGTAAATATGATTTTTTCAGGAATATCCCCTTTGTATATTTCCCTGGATATGTTATACTGAAACGCAGCAGAATTCAATGGATTCTGGTCGTATCGTATGGGTTTGCCCGTTCGTCCATGCACTTTGAGGCTGCATTTTGTGACGGTATTTTAGTCGAAACAACATTCTGTATTTCAGTGCATTCGACTATAGCATACTATATCATAATAAGGGTCTCATGTTACATCAATATGGACAAACTCGAAACAATTGTGAATGAGGGAGATCGAAATGTCAGCAAATGAAGTAAGAACCCGATTTGCACCGAGCCCGACAGGGTTTATGCATGTTGGAAATTTAAGAACCGCTTTGTACGAGTATCTGATTGCAAAATCCATGGGTGGGAAATTTATTTTACGGATCGAGGACACCGATCAGGAACGGAAAGTAGAAGGCGCCACACAAGTCATATATCATACACTTGCAAGTGTAGCCATTCATCATGACGAAGGTCCGGATGTCGGAGGCCCTTTCAGCCCTTATGTGCAAAGCGAGCGTTTATCTCTTTATAAGCCTTATGCGGAAGAATTGGTAAAAAAAGGAGCCGCTTATTATTGCTTTTGCTCGAAAGAACGACTGGATGCACTAAAAAAGCCGGATGGCGAATCCGACGAGAATGCTTTCCACAACGGATACGACCGTCATTGCAGGACGTTGTCCGAAAATGAAATCAGCAATCGCATGGCTGCGGGCACGCCTTATGTCATCCGGCAGAAAATGCCGGTATCGGGTTCCACCACATTCCATGATGCGGTGTATGGAAGCATCACCGTCGAAAATAGCGAACTCGAGGATCAGATTCTATTGAAATCAGACGGGTATCCCACCTACAATTTCGCGAACGTGGTCGACGACCACCTGATGCATATCACCCATGTCGTAAGAGGAAGCGAGTACCTCTCCTCCGCCCCGAAATACAATCTGCTTTATGAGTCCTTCGGCTGGGAGATTCCGGTCTATGTCCATCTGCCCCTGATTCAGGGGAAAAACCCGGACGGCAGCGTTTCCAAGCTGTCCAAACGCCATGGCTCGACAAGCTATGAGGACTTGCTGAAGGAAGGATATCTGACGGAAGCGATTATAAACTACATCGCTTTACTGGGATGGTGTCCGAAAGAGAATGTCGAAATAATGTCCATGGAGGATTTGATCGCCTGTTTTTCCATTGAAGGCATCAGCAAGTCCCCGGCTATTTTTGATTACGATAAACTGCGCTGGTTCAATTCGGAATATATCCGCGCGCTTCCCTTTGAGCGTTTCCACCTGCTCGCTCTTCCTTACTATGCCGGATTGTTTGGCGAAAAGGCGCTTGATTTCGTCAAGATTTCCGAGCTTCTGCAGCCGCGTCTATCCCCGTTGACCCAGATCCCGGGCATGATTTCCTTTTTACATGAACTGCCCGCCTATCCAGCTGAATTTTATATTCATAAGAAAATGAAAACCACCATCGAAAGCTCGCTAGAGAAGCTGAACGAAATCCTTCCCCTTCTTCAGCGGCAGGAGCCATGGAATCAGGAAGCGATCCATACACTGCTGATCCAGTTCGCCGAAAGTCGTGAGATCAAGAACGGACAGATCATGTGGCCGATCCGGACAGCCCTTTCCGGCGTGGAAGTCACCCCCGGCGGCGCGGTGGAATTGCTGACCATCCTCGGGCGCGACGAAGCCCTGCGCCGCATTCAGGTCGGAATCGCCCTGCTGGAAGATTCCATGGTGATTAAAAACAGGTCAAATGCAAAATGATTGCATCGGATGCAATTCGCTAAAAAAGGTGAAACAAACATTTTTACCATCCGGTCAGGAGGAGCAGCCTATGAACACAGAAACAGGAAACCCCGTTGAGGATACAACAAACCCGGCATCAGCCGCCAATTTTATTCATGATTTTATTCGCGAGGACATCGCAAAAGGAGGACGGTTCGAAGGGAAAACCGTTCATACCCGCTTTCCTCCCGAGCCGAACGGATATTTGCACATCGGACATGCGAAAGCGATCTATATTGATTTTGGAACCGCGGAAATCTTTAACGGCCAGTGCAATCTGCGGATGGACGACACCAATCCCAGCAAAGAGGATGTGGAGTATGTGGATGCAATCAAAGAGGATATCCGCTGGCTCGGTTATTCCTGGGGAGACCGTTTCTCGTATGCATCGGACTTCTTTCCGCAAATGTATGAATACGCCTGTGAACTGATCAAAAAAGGCCTCGCTTTTGTATGCGAACTGTCCGCGGACCAGATGAGAGATGCGCGCGGCACGCTGACAACCCCAGGCATCCCCAGTCCTTTCAGGGATCGCAGCGTCGAGGAGAATCTGGATCTTTTTGAACGGATGAAAAATGGCGAATTCGCAGACGGATCCATGACACTGCGCGCCAAGATCGACCTGGCGTCCGGAAACTTCAACATGAGGGATCCGATCCTCTACCGGATCATGCGTGTTCCCCACCATCGGACCCGGGACACCTGGTGCATCTATCCGATGTATGATTTTGCCCATCCGATCGAAGATGCCATGGAAAACATCACCCACTCCCTGTGCTCTCTGGAGTTCGAAGATCACCGCCCGCTCTATGACTGGGTCATCCGGCACATTGATTGTGAAGCGGCTCCGAGACAGATCGAATTCGCCCGTCTGGGAATCAATCGCACGGTCATGAGCAAACGGAAACTGAGCGAGCTTGTGGAGTCCAATCTGGTGGGGGGCTGGGACGATCCGAGAATGCCTACGCTTTGCGGCCTCCGCCGCAGGGGGTACACACCGGCCTCCATTCGTTCGTTCTGCGAGCAGATCGGCGTGTCAAAAGTAAACAGCACGGTGGATTATGCTTTTCTGGAGCATTGTCTCCGGGAAGATCTGAACAGAAATGCCCGACGGGTTCTGGCTGTTTTAAACCCGGTGAGACTGGTCATCGAAAACTACCCGGCGGATCAGTCGGAGTCTTTCGAGTTGGAGAACAATCCCGAGAATCCGGAAGAAGGATACCGCTCCGTCACTTTTTCAAGAGAATGCTGGATCGAACAGGATGATTTCATGGAAGTCCCGGCAAAAGGGTATCATCGCCTTTATCCCGGCAATGAAGTCCGGCTGAAATCCGCCTATATAATCCGCTGTACCGGATGCAAAAAAAGCATCGATGGAACGGTCATAGAAGTCACCGCGACCTATGATCCGCTCACCCGCGGCGGAAGCACGCCGGACGGACGCAAAGTCAAAAGCACCCTCCATTGGGTTGATGCGTCCAATGCAGTGGTATCCGAGGTCCGTTTATATGAATCGTTGTTTTCAACCGAGGATCCGGACAATGGCGAAAGAGATTTCAAAGAGAATCTCAATCCCGATTCCCTGGTTGTTCTGGATCATTGCATGATGGAGGCTTCTGTCTCCTTGTCTTCTCCCCATAAACATTATCAGTTTTTCCGTCTTGGCTATTTCCATCTGGACGAAAAGGACAGTACCTGGGAGCATCTGGTTTTCAACCGTACGGTTTCATTGAAGGATTCCTACAAGCCCGGGCAATGACTCCCTTTTATGAAGCAAGACTGGATGGTTAAAGGAGACCGGTCATCATGACAACTATACTTCTTGTTGAAGATGATAAAAATATCGTTTCCAACCTGACTGAATTTTTAACAAGCGAAGGGTTCTCGGTAGATTCCGTGTGCGGACAGGCCGATGCCCTGGATCGGATTGCCGGAACGCCTTATGATCTGATTCTGCTGGACATTTCCCTATCGGATGGAAACGGTTTTGCGGTATGTACCGCCGCGAAGCAGAATACCCATATTCCTGTTGTCTTCCTTACTGCTTCCGGGGATGAATACAGTGTTGTCACCGGGCTGGACATGGGCGCGGATGATTACATCAACAAGCCGTTCCGGCCAAGAGAACTGGTATCCCGGATCCGCAGCGTGCTGCGCAGGAACAGCAAAACCCTCTCCATCATCGAGCTTGACCATATTCGTGTGGATACGGTGAAAGCAACCGTCACCCGGGACGGGAATGAGATTTTTCTTTCCGCGCTGGAATACCGCCTATTTCTGGTTTTTCTCAATAACAAGGGCATCGTACTGACCCGGAACAAATTACTTGAGGAGATTTGGGATATTGCCGGAGAATTTGTAAATGACAATACGCTGACCGTATATATCAAACGCCTTCGCGACAAGATCGAGGAAGATCCTCAGGTTCCAGTCATCATCAAGACGGTTCGCGGACTCGGTTACAAGGTTGGTGACTGATATGGGTTTTTGGCGCAATCCCGAAATCAGGCATCAGCTTTATCTCTATACCGCATTGATCCTGATTTTCAGCGGCTTTGGCTTTGTTCTCGGGACACTTTATGGTATCGCATTTCTGTCGGTGTCTTCTCTTTATACCCTTCTCGCCTTCGCCACGACCTATAAGCGGTATAAACGAATTGCTGCGCTCAGCCATGAGATTGATGCTATTCTGCATGGCAAAGAAATCATCAACCTTTCCGAATACGCCGAAGGCGAATTGTCAATATTGCAAAGCGACGTATCCAAGCTGACCGTGCAGCTTCGGGAACAGGCGGATGCCCTTCGTTCCGACAAAGCCTACCTGGCTGATTCGATCGCGGATATATCCCATCAGATCCGTACGCCGCTGACTTCGATCAACCTCATCGTGTCCTTTCTCTCCGAGCCGGATCTGCCCGCTGAAAGACGGATGCAGCTGACCCAGGAGCTGACCCGTTTTCTTGTCCGGATTGACTGGCTGATTTCTGCGCTGCTAAAAATGTCAAAACTGGATGCCGGAACGGCCAACTTTCAACGCGATACGGTATTGGTCTCCGAATTGATAAAAAAAGCGGTTGAACCCATCGCCATTCCGATGGATCTCCGCGATCAGAAAATAGCGGTTATTCAAAAAGGCGCTGAAACATTTATCGGAGACTTATCGTGGTCAGTGGAAGCGGTTGGGAATGTGTTCAAGAACTGCATGGAACACACCCCTGTCGGCGGTCGGCTGGAAGTGGCGGTGAATGAAAACAGTCTTTTTACCGAAATTGCGATTCACGACTCCGGCCGTGGAATTGACAAAGAAGATCTTCCACACTTGTTTGAGCGTTTTTACAAAGGCAAGAATGCAAGCGATCAAAGCGTTGGAATCGGACTTGCCCTCTCCCGGATGATTATTACGGAGCAAAATGGCACAATCAAGGCGGAAAATGCAAAATATGGCGGCGCGCTTTTCACGGTGCGTTTTTATAAAGGTACTATATGAAATAAATGAATCTGTTTTGGAGGATTGCAATGCTGAATTATTTCTGGCCTGTTATTTTAATTGTTGTATCGAATGTAGTTTATCATGTTACAGCAAAATCCACCCCTGGAAATGCTAGTCCCTTTTTATCCCTGACCATAACCTATCTCATCGGAGCGGTATGTGCATTTTTACTCTATCTGTTTACTGTCGCGGATAATAGCCTGGTCGATAATGTCAAAACCTTGAATTGGACCAGTTATGCGCTCGGGTTTGCAATTGTGGGGCTGGAAGCAGGGTATATCTTTCTTTACCGGAAAGGATGGAATATCAGCACCGGTTCCCTTGTTGCCAACATTTTACTCGCGGTTGTCCTGATTGGAATAGGGATCGTTTTTTACAAAGAGCGGATTGATACAAAGCAGCTGGTCGGAATCGGCTTATGTGTCACTGGATTAGTCCTGGTTTGCAAATAAATCGATTTTTGCCGGCATTGAGAAGATCGGATGACTCCAGACGAACCCTCCTCAATGGGTTCGTTTTTTTGCTTAAGTGACATATTTGTAATAATCAAGTCACTATACAGTCACCTGGAACAGGTAAAGTAAAATAGGAATAAATTATATTGGAGGTTTCATGAATGGAAATTTTACGGGTTGAAAATTTAACAAAAACCTACGGCAGGGGTGACAATATGGTCAACGCACTGAATGATGTTTCTTTTTGTGTGGAGAAAGGAGAGTTTGTGGCAATCATCGGGCCGTCGGGATCAGGCAAGTCCACGTTGCTCCATATTCTCGGCGGGGTCGATTATCCGACATCCGGTAAAGTGTTTATGGACGGTTGTGATGTGTACACCCAGAACGATGAGCAGCTTGCCATTTTCCGGCGTCGCCAGGTCGGTCTGATTTATCAGTTTTACAACCTTATTCCTGTACTGGATGTCACCGAAAACATCACGCTTCCCGTTCTGATGGACGGCAGGAAAGTAAATGACGGACGTCTGGAGGAGCTGCTTACAACACTGAATCTCAAAGACCGAAAAAATCATCTCCCCAATCAATTATCGGGTGGACAGCAGCAGCGCGTCTCCATCGGCAGAGCCCTGATGAATGCTCCTGCGGTCGTTCTGGCGGATGAGCCGACCGGAAACCTTGATTCCAAGAGCAGGCAGGAAATTGTCGAATTGCTCAAGATTTCCAATAAAAAATACAATCAGACCCTAATTGTCATTACCCATGATGAGAACATCGCTTTGCAGGCAGAACGCATCATCGCCATCGAGGACGGCAGAATAACCCGGGACGAGGTAATTCGCAAATGAATATCTTCCATAAAGTAACCCTTCAAACATTAAAAAAAAATAAGACAAGAACACTTGTCACTATTATCGGCATTATTTTATCTGTTGCCATGTTCACCGCAGTTACCACGTCGATCTCTACGCTGCAGAACTATCTGGTACAGGTTGTTGTAGCAAGTGACGGCGGCTGGCATGGCGCGATTGAAGATTTGAGCAAGAAAGAGCTGGAGGAGCTTCGATCCAATGATCAGGTCGACAAAGTGGTATCCATTCAAAGTATCGGGTATGCCAAGCTTGTCGGCAGTAAAAACGAAGACAAGCCCTATCTGTTTATCGGAGCGGTCGAGAACAATCTCACGGATTTGCTGCCAGTTAAGGTAATACAAGGCAGGATGCCTCAAAACAGTACAGAAATCATCCTCCCCGAGCATCTGAAAAACAATGGC
Source organism: uncultured Oscillospiraceae bacterium (assembly GCA_964549475.1). GTDB lineage: Bacteria > Bacillota > Clostridia > Saccharofermentanales > UBA5734 > JBBQKF01. Next base: position 3,733 of record CAZJXH010000036.1, on the reverse strand, counting down.
GGGGTCTCCTATTCCATTGGAGATGTGCTTACTCTGGACGTCGGAGACCGGATGACGGATGGCAGTATCCTGAATCAGAGTAATTCTTACGAAGAGGAAAAAGAGAATTTTACAAAACGGGAAACAAAGGCGTATACCATTGTCGGTATTTGCAACCGGCCATCCTTCGAAAACTATTCTGCGCCGGGATATACAGCCTTGACAATTTCCGACGGAACCGGTGCGGATCGCTACAATGGCTATTTCGCCCTGCATAAAATGAGCGGCATCTATGCGTTTATGAAAAGTAACTATACCGGTCATAGTTCTCATTTTAATAACGAGTATCTGAGATACAGCGGAGTGTCCACGGACTCCAATTATTTATCGGTTATGTACAGCTTATCTGCCATTCTTATCCTGATTATCATGTTCGGATCCATCTCGTTGATTTACAATTCGTTTTCCATTTCAGTAAGCGAACGCATCAAGCAGTTCGGGCTTTTAAAATCCATCGGTGCAACTAAAAGACAGATTTTACGCAGTGTGCTGTTTGAAGCGCTGGTTCTATGCATCATTGGCATTCCTGTCGGGGTGCTAAGCGGTATTGCCGGCATTGGAGTCACTCTGGCACTTTCGAAGAACTTGTTCACTTCTATTATTTACAGCGAAACGACAGCGGTATTCGGCCTGCATGTGTCATGGACGGCTGTTTTGGCCGCATCTCTGGTCGGATTGGTCACCGTGCTGATTTCTGCGTATATCCCGGCAAAAAAGGCGGTTCGCATTCCCGCCATCGAATCCATACGGCAGACAAATGACATCAGTATTCGTCCTCATAAAGTCAGGACATCAAGGCTGACCTACCGATTCTTTGGCTTGGAAGGAATGATCGCAAGCAAGAATTTCAAACGAAATCGAAAAAAATACCGTGCAACCGTTGTTTCTCTGTTCATGAGTGTGGTATTGTTCATCTCCGCAAGCAGTTTCTGTGATTATCTGACGTCCAGCATGCGCACCGTTGTTGATCAGACAGAATTTGATATTACTTATACCCTCACGCCGGAGGAAGCTTTGAAAAGTCCGGTTGACGGGCTGATTGCAGATTTGAGCAAAATAAACGGTGTAACAGACGGCGAATACAGTTATACGAATTATTATGATATGTCTATGCCTGCGAGTAATCTCAGCAAGGAATATATTGATTATTTGAATAAATCTTACGACGGAGATTATCTTGGCTCGTTGCAGTCAAAGGCTCCCCGGATCGGCGTCCAGCTTTGCTTCGTTGATGATGCGGCGTATGATCGGTTTTTAAAAGACAATCAGCTGGATGCTTCTATTTTCAAAAATGTAGAAAATCCGAAGGCGCTGGTGTACGATTCGTCAAAAATATACGATGGCAAGGAAGGGAAATACTATTCCTTCCATCTGTTGAACGGCCGATTCGACGGCGGCGAGCTCAGCTATATCCGGGAAGCAATCAACGGGTATAAACAGTCGGGAAAAGTTCAAAATGGAGACAGCGGCGATATTACTGCTTATGTATATGTTAATGACGCAGGGGACAGCATGAAAGTATCGCCGGATGAGGCAAACGGGTCGGCTTCAATCCAGATCGGTGCCTATGTTGAAAAAACACCTTTCTGCGTCGATACCAGCAATTACCTTGGCGGAGTGACCTTGATTTATCCTTGCAGCGCCATGCCGGCAATCATTGAAAGTAAAGTATCGGACTGCCCGGTCATCTTGTACTTCAAGGCCCCCTCCCATAAAGCGGCTTATAAGTCATTGACCGTCGCGTTGCAGGATAGAACCCTGTCCACATCAAGACTCTATGATTATGCGGAATCCGCAGAGTCCAACCGGGCGCTGGTTACTATAATCAACATTTTTTCTTACGGTTTTATCATTCTGATCTCACTGATCGCTGTCGCAAATGTCTTCAATACGATTTCAACGAACATCAACCTCCGCCGAAGAGAATTTGCGATGCTCAAGTCTGTTGGTATGACAAAGCGAGGATTCAACAAAATGATGAATTTCGAATGCATCCTGTATGGAGTCAAAGGGCTGCTATACGGTATCCCGGTTGCGATCGGCGTGACCTTTCTGATCTATCGTTCGATCCGGACCGGATTGGAGACTTCCTTCTATATTCCGTGGTACAGCATCGTCATCTCAATCGGGAGCGTGTTTGCCGTTGTCTTCGCAACAATGATTTATTCCATGAGCAAAATTAAAAAAGATAATCCGATCGATGCGCTGAAGAATGAGAATTTGTAAAGTCGGAAACTCCAAATCATGAATTCCCGGGAACTTTAATGTTTGATCCTTCAAAAAGCGGCGGCAGGAAACCTTCCTGCCGCCGCTTTTTTTCTATTAAAATCAATTAATTTACATTTTTAGAGGAATCATCCTGCGCGGGTTTCGATCCTCACCTCTTTCATAATCTGTGGAACCAGTGGCACCGGAGATTTCGGATTGGAATTATCGCATTTCACTGCAGCAATGGTATCCACGACATCCATTCCTTCGATCACTTTCCCGAATGCGGCATAATCTCCATCAAGGGATGCATTGTCTTTATGCATAATGAAAAATTGAGACGATGCGGTATTCATTCCAGTGCTTCTGGCCATGGAAATAACGCCTCTTGTATGGGAAATGGTATTGTTTACTCCATTACTGGCAAACTCGCCTTTAATCGTGGCAGAGGAGCCGCCTGAGCCAGTCCCTTTCGGATCGCCTCCCTGAATCATGAAGCCTTTGATAACACGGTGAAATTTCAGTCCATCATAGAAACCTTCATTGACCAGTTTGACAAAATTCTTCACGGTAATCGGAGCTTGCTCCGGATAAAGCTCGATTTTGATGATTCCGCCACTTTCCATTTCGATAACGACTATATCTTTTTTTGCATCAAAGTCACTCCCGGTTTTAGCGGTTGTTTCATTGCTGGTTGAAGAAGAATTGAAATCGATTGAATTGTTTTTCTTGAATGACTGATTGTATCGGTTGATTCCAAATAGCACCAATGCGATGATTAAAATAATTCCTGCGGCGACACCGGCAAGGACGAATGGGTTTTTGATCCGTCCGGCAGGGTTTCCGTTGTTTTGAGTTCCTTTGCCCCTGGCGTTTTTTGTTGTATTGGCCATTTTACCCGCTGCGCCTGCGTTTTTGTTCGGATTTTTATTCGGATTCTGATGCATGTCCTTTATCCCTTCGTCATCTTCCTTCTCTGTGTTCTTTTCCGGTGATTCTCCTGTACTTTCCAGCGTATTTCTTTCTGTACTTTCCAGCGTACTTCTTCTGTGCTTTTCAATTTACATTTTAATGTGCTGTGATGTCTTTTTCGTTTTCGAACGCCGAGCTGATCATGAGTTTGATCCGGTTCAACTGGTTCTCCTCGCTGGCTCCTGGATCATAATCAATCGGAACGATATTGGATTGTGGATATTGTCTTCTCAACTCCTTGATCATTCCCTTTCCGGTGACATGGTTGGGCAGGCAGGCGAAAGGCTGCATGCAGATGATATTGGGAACGCCCTGTTTGACCAGTTCGATCATTTCAGCAGTCAGGAACCATCCTTCCCCGCATGAATTGCCAAGGGACAGAATGGTGGAAGCATACTCGGCCAAATCATAAAATGGTGCCGGAGGGGTGAATTTATGGGTATCGTATAATTTTTTCCGCATGTATTTCCGATATCGCTCGATAAAGCCTATGGTGATATTGCCGGCCTGTGCG
>CAZJXH010000035.1:0-20452 GCA_964549475.1 uncultured Oscillospiraceae bacterium | reverse complement strand
TTTCACTGCTTTTACGAGCTTTTGCTCTATGATTTTTTCTTTCATGTTCTTTACCTCCTTGGACAAGTGGTCAGAATTTTCCATACGCGCGCAAATACGTTCGGACAGGATTGCTTTTCTTTTAATATTGATATGTTTTTGTGCTATATAGAAATCCTTGTCCGCCTGTCCGAAACACTGCTGTTTTTGTCCTATTTCACAGGACTTGAGGTTTGGACAACCTTTAGGACGGGGACAAGCTGTGCGAGTTGTCCCTAGAGGTTGTCCACCTTTATATTCGAACATGTTTGTATAAACGCTGCCTGCCGTAGATAGGCTGCGTCTCCCTTTCTTCAGTTTTTTGCCAACCGGGGATGCGTAGCATGATCGCCGCTATCGCATAAGAGTCGGAGGGCTTGATGTCCTCTTTGCGCTTTCCGAAGCATTCGCACCATATCTCCAGATTGCTTGCGCTGCTGCGGACAACAGAGCCTTTCGGTTGAGTAGGGCTGTCAGGATCGCGGATATAATCCTGCCTTGCATATATGTCCATTTCGTCCCAATTTTCTGGCAGAAGCAGATTGAGGTATGAACTGACAAGCCCCTCGCGATCGTCTTGCTCCATTGCGGCGGACTGTTCGACCTGGGACAACGCCTCTAAATCCGAATCGAGATACAGCTTTTCACCGCGCTCGACGAGTGCCAGCGCCTCCGCCCATATCTGCTCAACCTCCTTTTTGGTAATCTGCCACGGCTTCAGTTTTCCAGTACCAGGCGTCTTGACAGTCCAGAAGCGGCGGTTGCCGGTGATGTCGCGGAGGTAGCCATTCTGAGAGTTGGTCGTACCGAAGAAGATACACTGCCTTGGATGCGGTGTAACCCGACGTCCAAAGGAAGCACGATACTTATCATCCTGCCGTGATATAAATGCTTTGACCTTGTCGATATCCGCCTTTTTCATACCTGCGAGCTCGCCGATCTCAAGAATCCAATAGCCCTGCAGTTTTTCGGCGGCGGTCTTATCGTTCATGTCCGTTAGCGACAAACTGTCCGAATACCACTCGCCGCCGAGACGCGAAATCAGCATGGACTTGCCGATGCCCTGGTCGCCGTTGAGAACAAGGATGTTGTCAAACTTGATACCCGGATGGTTTACTCTCGCCACAGCGCTGCAGAGTGTCTTTCTCGTAACAGCACGCGTGTATGCGTTGTCTTTTGCTCCGAGATAGTCGATAAGGATGCTTTCGGCGCGTGTAATGCCGTCCCAAGGCGGCAGTGAAGAGAGATATTCCCGTATGGGGTGGTAAGAGCGGTCGTCGACCACCTTCGCAACGGCAATTTGATAGTTTCGAGCAGAGAATGTGCCGTAGTTTGCGTCCACATAGCAGATGAGCTGAGCATCGTCGGCGTAACGCCAGAACCGCGCCGGGTGTTGCCACGGCACAGCACCTTTGATCTCCATGCCGTCTGCAAGCTGATTGAAGCAGATAGCTTTCAGATTTTCGTCGTTCTCCACAATGAGCGTAATGTTGTGCAGACTATTTTGAAGTACGCCGCCCCGATCCCGTCTGAGAGCCTTTGTCCAGTCTTCAAACTCCTCTGCAGATGACTCCTGCTTTTCACGGAGCAGCATGGCGCTGACCTGCTCGTCCTTGACAGCAAACTCCATCATGGCGGCGAAGGACTTCTTCTCATCGTCATTGCTGAATTTGTGTATACGGACTAGGTCAAATGCATTAAGCAGTTTGCCGCAAGCAGGGTCTGTAGCGTGGTGACTGTAGGCGAACTTGTCGTCGTAGATCACCACGCCCGCGCTGCTGTCAGCAGGGATGTAATCGTAGCGGCCTTCCATTACAGAAGGTCTGTAAATGTCTGAGAGAAAGGTGGCAATCGCCATCCTCACGGGATAAGAACTGCCGAACCCACCCACCACACCAAATATTTCAAGTGGGTCCTCCTGCGGTCTTTTGGCATTTTCACGAACAGCGCTCTCGCGGGACGAGGTAGGCAGCAGCGAGCAATCCTTCCAGTTCGGATGCGCTGTTAAAAACATATCCGGGTCTATCCAGTCGCCAGCTGTGGCCTTGCTGATAAACTCAACATTGGAGGGAGTAGTCGGCCAATACATAAGTTGATTCGGTTTATAGGAACACTCATCAAACTGGTCGATGCCCCAATCGGCCGCAAAAAACCTGGTGAGCGCAACATACTCATCAGGAGACACATCTCTTGTGAGCGGGACAATGATGCGGCAGCGCGGAGTCTCAGGTGTATGACCGTGGGTAGTATAGACGCAGGACGTATATCGGAAATCCTGAAGGAATCGGTCAATAAAGCCCACCTGTGCATGATCGGCGTCCATCGTCAGCATGGAGCGACAGGCCACGGTCTCTATTTTTCTGCGGTTGTTCTTCAACTGACCGCCGACAAAGCCGCCTTTGTCCTTAGCAGCGTCACGGTCAGCCTTCTTCATATTGGAATATTCCTCGGCAGATTCTGTTGTACGGATAGTGGTAGAAAGTCTCGTGCAGAGGTCGTCCCAAGAGGTCATTTTATTCGACCATGTTTTTGCAAAGCAACTATTGCCATATGCTATTGATAAATTACGCATTTAAATATCCTCCTCGTGGTGTCTCGCCATGTTCAAATCTTGCGTGACGTGCAAGTCGATACGCTCTTTCAGTCGCTATAGGGTTCATGGATGAAAGATAGCTTGAATCGTCACCGAACAGTTCAAATTTGCCGTCCTGGTTAATGCCTGGATGAGCTGCAAAATAATCTCCGTCAATCGTCTCAAAGTTAAACTCATTCGGCCAGCTTCCATGATCGTCATAAGCATTGTCGCTGATGTATTGTGTAATTTCATTGATGTTATTGCCCTCTGGGATTTTACCTACCACAAGAATAGCTGTTTCTGATTTTCCATATTGATCCGGGTTCTCCATACCCAGCTGGGCAAAGCGGTTAATTTTTTTTGCATCGCCATCAGTCATCTGCCCTTTGACCTCGACAAAAATATCACCACTATCTCTGCCATCAACGCCATGTAGCAGAAAGTCCGGCAGATACATCAGCCCGTTTCCGAGGTCATAACCCTCAGGCTCATATTCATACTCCACTCCGCAGGCATCAAAAAATACCGCCCAACGGGCTTCCAATCTTGAACGAAACAAATACCCCTTATACTGTGTCTGGATTGCTTTAATGTTTCTCATTTTGTACCTCCTCATAATTTTCATTAAAGTAGCGCAAGCGGTAGTTCTTCCACTTGGCTCTCTTGATTTCAGCCTCCATACCTGCTGAGATAATGCTGCCGAACACCCAGACCTCAGCACACTTGCTCATCAGTACATTCCCGAAGAATAGCCCTAGCTGGCGTTCGGCATGAATGTTGTCGTTTAAGAACTGCGGAAACAGCAAATGCGGTGCAATGGGTATGAATCCCTCGTCCACAGCAAATCGGCTATAGCGCTGTGCAGCTTTCATGTTTTTTTCTATGTCTCCTGAAAATGGAGAGCAGATGTACACAATAGGCCTGAATGCACGAAGCGCTTGTTCTTCCTTTTCAATTTTGGACAACGCTTCGTAGGCGGTTGGGTCGTAGTAATGCTCGCTGTTATATTTACTTATACTCATATTTACCTCCAATCCGGGTGGGCTTTTGTCCACCTCTATTACCCAATGGAACTAAAAAACAGGTTTGAACGAAAATGCTCAATCTTTTTTATAAAATTCTGTCTCGTAGCCATCAGCACGAAGCAGTAGGCCCTTTGCCCAAGGCGGTGTCTGGCTCATTTGTTCACAGACAGCATCTATAGATATTCGCGGATCAGCCTCGATCACGACTTCGTCATGGACGTGCATAACGATGGAACAGTTGCGAAGTGTCTGCATGACACTGCAGAGAATGTCGCGGGCGGTTGCCTGCACAATGTTTTCCACAAGTTTCGGACCATAGGAATCAAGGCGTTCCCACTTTTTCGTAGCACCTACACCTTCATAGGTGATACACTGCCCACCGAACTTGTTTTCACCGATACGCGGTTTTACATATGCGAGTCGCCTGCCGGACGGAAGCGTGATAAAAAGCATCCCACTTTGGCAGGAGACGGTGATCCCGTGTGTAGAGTTGGTGCGTTTATATCGGACGACTTCCATAGTGGCCTTGTCTACGTCCCACCAGAATCTCACGATACGAGGATTGGCTTGTCGCCACGCATTGACCAGCAGCGGGAGCTCGTCTTCATCGAGTCCCATTTCGAGAGCTCCCATCGCTTTAAGCGCACCTGCAGAGCCGCCATATCCGAGCGCCAATTCTGCAATTTTGCCTTTTTGACGCAGGTGAGCATTTATGCCATGTTTCTCGACCGGTACCTTGAACATCTGCGCTGCGGAAGCGCAGTAGATATCGCCGCCCTTGGCGAAAACAGCTTGTCGCCACTGCTCGCCGGCCAACCAAGCGATCACGCGGGCTTCGATGGCGCTGAAATCTGATACGATGAACCTGGTACCAGTTCCTGGGATAAAGGCCGTGCGGATAAGCTGGGACAGCGTGTCCGGCACATCCTCATAGAGCATTTCCAGTGCATCAAAATCGCCGGTGTGTACAAGGGCGCGTGCTTCAGCCAGATCTATCAGATGGTTTTGAGGCAGGTTTTGCATTTGAATAAGCCTGCCCGCCCAGCGACCGGTCCGATTAGCTCCAAAGAATTGGAACATTCCACGGGCACGGCCATCGGCACAGACTGCGTTCTCCATCGCCTGAAATTTACGCACCGATGACTTGGCAAGTTGCTGCCGAAGGGAGAGAACATCTGCAAGATCCGGAGGTGCTGTTTTCAGCAACTCGGCGACAACCTTTTTTCCAAGTGTGTCGGTCTCCATGCCATTGTCGGCAAGCCACTGTTTCATTTGCTGTACTGAATTTGGATTCTCAAGTTCTGTCAGGTGTTTCATCGCGGTGGAAAGCTCGGCCCGGGAGCGAGCATCTATTGCGATAGCCTTTTGGACCAGTGTCATATCCAGCGCTACGCCTCGGTCATTTATCTCCTGGTCGAGGTGGTATTCGTCCCAGACGCTATCTGGCACCGGGAACTTGGCGAGCTTCTCTTGAATGGATATCTCCACCTCCACATCACGGTTGTTATATTTCTTAAACGCCGACCATTTATCTGGCGCGTGATACGGGTAATTCCTGATGCGCTGCCCATTGGATTTAGTAGGAGCACAGGGCTGGCAGAAAAATTTAATGAGGTCTTTACCTTCAGTAAGTTTTTGCTTGTCTAACTGGAGCACCGAGCCGACCCCTTCCAGTGACAACGGCAGTCCCATTGTCGCTGCCCATATCATGGAGCACTTCCATGAAGCAGGTGCGAGGTATTTGCCTGTTGGGAGTCCAAGAAAACGGGATAGGCAGATCCGTTCAAAGTTGGCGTTGAACGCCCATTTGGTAACCGTTTTATCGGTGAGTGCATCAGTGATCTCACCAGGTAGTTCCTCACCGCTGGCAAGGTCAACGACTTGAACTTCGCCGTCGTCGACACTGTAGCCAAAAAGCAGAATTTCAAAATCTGGTGACTCCACATAACGGTACACACCTGATTTGGCGAGATTGACACTGCTGTAGGTCTCAGCATCGATGCTAAGTGATTTCATAGTTCAACCATCCTTTCAAAGCCCAAATAGGGTGGCAGATTGCTCCGCCACCCATCGGGTATCTGGTGTTTAGGCAAGAAAATCTTCATCCTCATCAGTTGTGAAATCATCTTCAGCGGCTACCCTGCCACCGAGCGGTTCGCCGTCACGCACCTTCTGCAGGTTATTGAGCCCGCATGCGATGCCCTTATTACCATTGCTGTTGAACGCATAGAAGCTGATGCTGACTCTGCAATAAACACCGGAGTAGACCTCTGATCGGGTCAGAATCGGGTTTCGGTCAGCGTCCACGATACCAGGGGCAGTCGCGGAGTTTGCATTGATGAAGTAAGCGTTTGCATAAGCAGCGTCGTCCGGGCGTTCGGTATCACCGTCGCGGAGCGGGGTCTTGATTGCCGCTATCGGAGGCACGGACTTGCCGGTACCCTTGAGCTTGGATTCACCATCATGGTAAGCTGCCTCAATTGCAGTCTTGATCTTGGCGACGGTCTTGGTGTCGGACTTAGGGATAATAAGCGAAACGGAGAACTTCGGAGTGCCGCCGTTGATGCTTTTGGCCTCCCAGACGTTCGCATAGCTCCAGCGGGTGTCAGGGCCGGTGATAACCTTCATTGGGTTGTTTGCTTTGTTGGTGTTGTTACTCATAATCGTTTTCCTCCATAAAATCATTTTTTGCTGTGTTCATCGCCGGACGTTTGTCGATCTCCGGCACGAGAGTGGGTTTGCCTTGCGGCTTATCGATATAGGCCGCGAGTAGTTCATCAAAACGAAATTTGCCGAGGAGCTTTTGCATAGCAGTGACGCCGAAAACCTTGTGTTCATAAGGATCAAAGCCAGCATCGCTTACTGTGTCGGCGACGGCTGTTTCGTTGGTGTACCTACGAATGGATCGGCCTTCGACTAGCTTCCAGCCATTCCATTCTTTGCCGCTGACGGCCTGCTGCAGGGCGTATTCCTTGATGTCCGTAGCCCATGCGACAAGGTCATCGATGCGGGCAAGGATTTCTTCGACTTCCTCGTCCGTGAGCAGAGGCGGCAACTTGAAATCATAGCGGGCAAGCTCCAAGTTGGCGTCGGCTCTAGCCCTGCAGTCGTGTTTTGCCTTGCAAAAACCGCACCATTCGCCGCAGAGGAAGTTGCCGTCACCGGCGAAAGCAAGGTCAGCAGTAGGCTTGAGCACCTCGTCCGCCCAGCAGTAAAGCTCATCTTTTGAAAGCTCATAGGTGCTGACGTTATCGCGGCGCGGCTGATAAATGATCATGCGAACGGTATCGATGTCGTAGATTCCGTCGAACAGCTCCAGGGCACCAAGTGCGTAGCATTGCAATTGTGGATTCTTCTCGGCACTTACAAGAACGCCTAACCCGTGTTTGTAATCGCATATCTGCAAGGTGCCGTCCGCGATAATAATGCAGTCAGCGGTGCCGAATCCGGACTCCACCCAGCGCGAAAAGTCCACACATTGCTCGATTAGGACGACCGGGTCGATGCAGGTTTGCTTGGCTGCTTCCACCAGTTCGAGGATGTAGGCAGCGTAGCCAGAGGCACAGTCGGACATTTCCTCGTTGAACCATGTGAGGCTTTCGGTTGGGTTCTTTGCCATCATGCCTAGTGCTTGGCGGAGCTTGTACTCACAAAGTGCGTGGGCTTGGGTCCCTTCGACGGCATAATCGCTGCCCTTGTCGTCGTAGTTTTCGCAGAGCCGTACACTGGGCGGGCAATGCAACCAACGCTCGGAACTTGATGCGGAGAGAATGGCGTGTCCTTTAGTTGGCATTGTTCAGTTCCTCCACATCTGCAAGCAGTGCTTTGTAGTTGGTCGGGTCAATGCCGGACAGCTTGTCGGCACCGAACTTTTGGAGCAGAGAACGAATCTGAGCGGTGAAACCAGCGCGGGATTTATCCGCAAGAGCTGCCCTGACTGCTTCCAGCGTTAGTACCGTCTCGGCGGGCGTAGGTTCCGTCGAGGGCTCATTGCTGCCAAACTGCTCCGCCAGCCAGTTTGCGGCATCGTTAATAGCTGCAGCGGCGCTGCGTAGTTCTTCGATGGTCATAATCATGTCTCTCATTTGCTTTTCCTCCTTCCTTGGATTGACTCTTCATGGCGAGCAAGGTCAGTTTTCTTGCCAGCCGCATGGACACAATGCTGATCGCAATGAGAACATCAATGAGTTCATCGTCTGCAGCGTCGTTCCGGGGTCTTGTCTGTGCCTTGTACATTTTTTTCACCTCCTTGGAAGGAGCTGTTGTCGTTTTGCTCTTTCCTCTACCCAATGGAGGTGTGAATGCTGTTTGAACGAAAATTTGAAAAAGTTTTTCTCCAGCCACCGATAAAGGCAGCCGGAGAAAGAAGGATGTGGCATCAGATGTAGTCGCGCAGGAGCTTACGCAGAGTTTCAAACGCCTTTTTCTTTTTGTAGTTAATGGTGGATTGCTGAGAAATTCCCATGATGACGGCTATCTCGCGCTCCGACTTTTTCTGAAGCAAAAGCTCGCAGATGCGGCGACCGTCGGGATCGAGCTCGTCCAACTTGCATAAAAAAGCGTCCAGCAGTTCGCTCTCCTCCAAGACTGACTGAGCGCTGGGGGCATCGTCTGCTAAGTCATCGAGCCAGCTCTTTTCGTTGCCGTCCTCGTCGGTAATGGTGTAATCAAGAGAAAGTTCATCACCAGCTTTGCGAAAACGGCAGGTCCAACAGTCCATATCGCAGAGATAGCGCTTGCTTGCCGGGCAAACACAGCGGCCGTGTTCCTGCTGTCTTCGGCGATAGGCATTGATGTCTCGGTAGTAGTTGTCGTAGTCGGTCTTGCTGACTGGCACCCATTGGTGTAAGTCCTTGAGGTAGATAGCGCGTTCGGTGGGTTGATTGTCGTTGGTTTTCATTTCATTTCCTCCTGTGATTTTGATTGCGTGAGCAATCGCAGGGGAAAATCTCTAAGGCTTTGTGCAAATTTACACATATTCGATTGTTTTTCGGGTTAATATGTGATAAATTGATTTAGTCAGAATTGATATGAATTGATAGAGGTATAACCTCGTCAAAAGACCAATCTGAAGCAATAAAAAAGCCCCTGCGATTACTCACAGGAACTATCCAAATGATGATAGGTTTAATGTCCAGCAATAATAAGGTTAATAGTGTTAATAGGATTAAAAGATATCTATGGAGGCAAAAAATGTGATAAATCCTGCACACCCGATTTTGTGTGGTGGTACTTTCTTCATACAGATACTGGAGTCAAAGAGGATAACAGCCACACGACGACAACGTACTCAAAGCGTCTTTGATGCTTTTTACGAGCAGGACGTATTGATAGGACTCGTTCAGATTGTGCAACCTGACTACTTAAAGCCCGCAGGCGATACATTCAAAACTTACACTACCCACTTCAAGCGATGCGCAGAAAATACGCCTCAAGATTTGCAGTTCGCAGACGAGGCTGTGGTTTCGGCATTTTTGTCACGTATAGAATCGGATTATGACGGTGTGCTGAATGACATGACGGGATTCGTGAAAAACTTCATTGATGTTGGAACAACAAGTCAAAAGGATAAAAAACTTGCAAGACGACTGATAGAAATGATTGTGAACGACGCAGGAATACCCGTTATTCCAGAAGATTATCAATTCGCGATATGTAAAGACGGATCTTCAGTTGCAAAATCTGAGCTGGCGGCTGTGCAGAACATATATCTCCCTGCATTTCTTCTAAGCGTATGGAAATTTATTGTGACTGAACGCAAGGACAACACTATGGGTGCCGCAACGGTATCCAATTGGTCAGCTACGAATGTGCAGGGACGTTATTGTGTTACTGAGAGTTCGCCTGCACCCGAAGGTTTTAATGTAGACTGCGGAACATATGTAGCCCCAGTCTCACCAACCGTCAACACCGAAATTTCACAGGAACTGACACCGACAATAGTCCGAAAGGCTATAATGCCGGACGTTTATACATATCTTCGCAACGCCGAGGAAAAATATAGCACTATCAAGACATTGTTGTATAGCGACCAGCCCAAGCCTTTTTATGATTTCTATGTTTGCAATGCTATCAGATATAGAGACGATGACGGCCGGGCTGCAAAGCATCCGCATAATTTTTCGATTCTTGAAGACGCAACTATAAAGAAATTAAGAGACATCTCCCGTTTTATTATCATCAACGGTACCGGAGGTCTCGGAAAATCGATGATGATGCGTCATCTTATGCTGAACGCTATAGCAAATTTTGACGATCTGAAATGTTTCCCGGTATTTGTTCCGCTAAAAGATTTTGATGAGACTGCGGACTCGCTGTTTGAGTATGTCTACTCCAAGATTGGCGTGTTTGACGATAGATTATCTAAAGAGCAATTTGAACGGATGCTTACACATGGGTTATGCCTGTTGCTGCTTGACGGATTAGATGAAATCGGTGCTGGTTCTGTTAAGAGATTCGAACGTGAATTGGAGGTGCTAACCGACAAGTACTCTGGAAATATCTTTATATTGTCATCGCGTCCGTTCCAATCTTTCGTTTCATATGAACGCTTTAGCTTATTGAGGCTGATGCCATTTAATCCGCGGCAGGCCATGCAGTTAGTAGACCGGTTGGAGTTTCGTCCAGATGAACCGGCTATAAAAGAAAAGTTTCAGGCGGCCTTGGAAAAGACACTGTTTCGCACTCACCAGTCATTTACTCAAAACCCGTTATTGCTGACAATTATGCTGTTAACGTTTGAGCAGTACGCCGAAGTGCCATTAAAGATGCATGTTTTTTATCGAGAAGCGTTTGAAGTGTTGGCAAAACGACATGATGCAAGCAAGGGTGCTTATAAACGCGCTTTGAGGACCGGACTGTCAGTAGATGCTTTCGCCGATTACTTTGCTGAGTTATGCTTCCGGTCCTATAACGATGAGAAGTTTGAGATGACCTCTGAGGAATTTGATGGATACTTCCATCAACTTAACGCCCGTTCAGCGGCAAATGATAAGAAGACAACGGCCAGCGATTTTCGCGAAGACCTATGTTCTAACTTGTGCCTAATGTATGTCGAGGGCAACAGTTACCACTTCACACATCGGTCTTTCCAGGAGTATTTTTGCGCACTGTTCTTCTCAAAACAAAAGGATAAGTTTATCAACAAGCTCGGTGAATTTTTCGAAAAACATCAACGAAGGATGTATAGCGACAATACATTCTTTATGCTCTACGATATGGTCACCGAAAAGGTAGAGGAGTATATTCTGCTACCGTTTTTGACCACGCTGTTTGACAAATGCAAAAAGTCCGATGGCTATTGGACTTTTCTTGAAGAAATGTATCCACAAATTACTTATTCATCTGACGACGAATACCGATTTTCACGCAGATTTCTTGAACCACGCTCTTTCATCTTTAGTGCCATCCTTGCTATAAGCGAATTTAATAGAGGCGGAATAGTAACGGGTACTACACTCGCTGAATTGCCTTATTATGAAGATCTTGTAATTGAGCGCACTCCGCGCCTGCGGCAAGAAACGATTTTTAATCGACACGGAGAAGTGATTGATGTTGAAGAAGTCGAAGATAAGGACGCCGGGTACATTTGTCAATTTTCTATAGCCGATATTCGCAAACATCAGGAAGATTTCAAGGATCTATTGGAGGCACTAAATGACGATGCTTTTGTCTGCAAAAAACAGTACATAGCTGTCCAGAAATACTTAGGAATACTATCAGAACGAAAAAAGCATGAAGATGAAAATCTATTCGACCTGCTGTAACTGATGAATAAGATGGTTAGCATCTGTTCATGCTAATTCATATCAAATCTATAATAATCATTGTAATTCAAGTCAGAATGCGTTATAATTATTGAGTCTTGGATGCAGGGTAATTATTAGGAGGGAAAGAAAATGTCTATTGAACCCGAGAAATGGTCAAGCCTTGAAGAGATCGCCGAGCATCTTGGTGTGAGCAAAGATACAATCCGCAATTGGATCAAGAAAGATGTTATTCCATATCGCCGGATTGGTAAGCAATATAAATTCAAAATTTCGGAAGTAGATGCTTGGGTCGACAGCGGCAAGAGTGCCGATATTGAATGAGCCGTTAATATCGATTTAAGCTCAGAGAGGTGTGAAAAGGTGATAATAATACATGGATATTTCTATGCCGTATAACGGTACTCTGACTGCTGAGCAGTTCCTGTTTTATGAGATGAGAATTGTATCGAAGCAGTATATTGAAGATAAACCAATTGAAGAAATTATTGCGTTTATCAAACGGGACAATTTATTCCAGTACCCGACTGAACGCATGGTGATAAGAATCGCTCGATCTTGTCATAAGCGGTTGGTTGCGCTTGACAACGCGAAACTGGCATACGAGCTAGCGAACTCCCCTATTGATGTAGCAAAGCAAATTAATCTTTATGCGATGATGTGCTACAACCGCCTAGTCCGTGAGTTCATGGTTGACCTTATTGGTGAGAAGTACCGTCAGCATGATTTCTCCTATACCAAAAAAGACATCAATGTATTCTTCTCGCGGCTACGTGAACAGAACGATGATATTGCCTCTTGGAGCGAGCAAACGATTGCAAAATTGAAACAGGTACTGACCAAATGTCTTATTGAAACAGAGATGCTCGACAGCATCAGCGATATTGGCTTGAACCCCATTTTCATAAGCGCTGAACTAGAAAGCGGTATCCGTGAAAACAACGACTTGACCGCGCTAGCCGCATTCAACTGTTTTAGGTAGGAGAGTGATTATGGCAGATATCAAACAAGAACTTGATAGAATTAAAGAGCGTATTTCCGACAAGAACTTTCTTGCCAACAAAGGGCTTTCTAACGAGGTGGGGATTCACATCTTCAAATACGAACCGCAATATGAACTCATAGTCCGCGGCTACATTGAGCGGCTTGTAAATACACCATCCGACGGATACAGAATCATCGAGCGAGATATGTACAAAATACTGCTCGAAATACTAGAGGAAAAGAGAGTGCTTGCCACTGTGCCGTCTATGGAGGAAAAGAAAGGCAAGGACTACATCCTCACTCATCTTCAAAAGATAGCCATGCCGGAAGCGTTCCTTAACAAGATGAAATATGATTCCCACCAACACGGCGATGTGTTATTCCTGACTGGTGTAGGCAAAGTGTATCCCTTTATGCGTTCGCACAATATGCTCGAAAGTATGCAGCAAGCCTTTTCAGATGTGCCAATTGTAGTGTTCTATCCAGGAGAATTTAACGGGCAAAGCCTAAGCCTATTTGATAAGTTCCACGACGGGAATTATTACAGAGCGTTTAATTTACTTTAATCGGAGGAAACCACAATGAAGATTCAGAGCATGTTCCAAAAGGACATTAACCGTGACATCAACGGTGTTATCAAAGTGGCACAGGATGATGAAAAGAGTCTTGTGCAGGAACTTGGCGAGTACATCATCACTAAGGAACTTCGTCGCCACTTTAATACTTTCTTTGATAATTACATGAAAGCAATTGATCATCCAACCGATAAAATTGGGGTTTGGATATCAGGCTTCTTTGGAAGTGGTAAATCCCACTTCCTTAAAATACTGTCTTATCTACTATCCAATCAAGATGTTGCGGGTAGACGTGCGGTGGATTTCTTTAAGGATAAGTTTGACGATCCGATGATGTATGCCACGATTGTCCGTTGCACGAATTTCCCTACCGAATCGATTCTGTTTAATATCGGCATTGAAGGCCCCATAAACAAAGATAAAACGGCAGTCCTGCGCGTGTTCGCTAAGGTATTTTATAACCACCTCGGCTTTTACGGCGAGGACTTGAAAATAGCGAAATTAGAACGCTTCGTGGATATGTGTGGCAAGACCGATGCTTTCCGAAAAAAGTTTGAAAACATCAACGGCTTATCATGGTTGGAGAGTCGCTCTGCTTGTGTTTTCTTTGAGGATGACATCGTATCTGTCCTGCAAAGCGTTCTCGGTATGAGCGAAATCGCTGCGCGTAACTGGTTTAATGGCGAAGAGAATGTGGATATGAGCATTAAACAGCTTGTTGAAGAAATCAAAGAGTATGTCGATTCTAAAGGTAAGGATTTCCAGCTCCTGTTCTGTGTGGACGAAGTTGGACAGTACATCGGAGACGATAGCGACCTGATGCTTAATCTTCAGTCTATCGTTGAGGAAGTCGGCAGCAAGTGTAGGGGTAAGGTTTGGATAATGGTCACAAGCCAAGAAGCCATAGACTCGGTGGTCAAAATAAGTGGTGACGATTTCTCCAGAATTCAAGGGCGTTTCAACACACGTCTTTCATTATCTTCTGCTTCAGTAGATGAGGTAATTAAAAAGCGTCTTCTTGAAAAAACCCCGGATGCCGACCAACTTCTACGTATGGTCTATGATAAGGAACACGCAGTCTTAAAGAATCTTTTCACTTTTAACGAGGCTGTACTGGACATCAAAGGCTACAGTGGCGGTGCGGAATTCTCTGCGACCTATCCGTTCGTACCGTATCAATTTATAATCATCCAGAAGGTACTTGCTGAAATCCGCAAGCACGGTAATTCGGGCAAGCACCTATCTGGCGGCGAGCGTTCCATGCTCTCCGGATTCCAGGAAGCATCACAGAAAATACAGGGTAAAGACGAAAATGCCCTTGTGCCATTCTCCCAGTTTTATGACACAGTACACACCTTCCTTGAAAGTCCGATACGCCGGGTAATCGACCGCTGTCAGACTGCGGCTGAAAAGCAGGACGGCTTGGAACTGCGTGACGTGAGTGTTCTGAAATTACTCTATCTCATTCGCTATATCGACGATATTAAGGCGAATATCGATAATATCGCCATCTTGATGGTGGACGACATCCGCACAGACAAAATAACTTTACGCCGCGAAATTGCCGAATCTCTGGAGCGTTTAGAGCGTCAGAACTACGTCGCACGAAACGGTGACAACTACTCGTTTTTGACCGATGAGGAGCAGGACATTGCCATTGATATTCGCAACACTTCCGTGGATAGCGCGACTATCGTTCAGAGCATCGGGCAGACGATATTCAACGAGATCTACCCGTCCAAAAAGTACAAATACAACAAATATGACTTTGCTTATGACCAATACATCGACGAAACCCTTGTTGGTGCGGCGCAGGGTGGAGTTCGCTTGCGTTTCGTGACTGTTGCGAGCGACTACTACAATGTTTCCGAACAAAGACTGATTATGGACTCGCAGGCCAACAACGAGGCTATTGTTCTGTTGTCCAGCGAAGTCCAGTATTTTGAGGAACTGGAAACTGCCGCAAAAATAAAGAAATACATCAAACAGAAGAATGTATCTCAGTTGCCGGAAAGCATTCAGGACATTATTCGTAAGCGACAGGCACAAGCCCGTACTCTGGAAGAGAGCGCGAAGGTACAGATTGACAAGGCGATCATGTGCGGCACATTCTTTATCTATGGTGAAAAAATTGAAATTAAATGCAACGATGCCAAGGGGAAGATAGACGAAGCATTAAAGCAACTAATTGAAAGCGTTTATTCAAGGTTAAACCTTGTGAACACATTTTATGAGAGCGATGCCGATATATTGACAATCCTAAATGGTGCGCTGCAACAAACCGGTTTTACTGGAAGCGGTGCAAACAACGAATTTGCTCTGAGTGAAGTCAGCCAGTGGCTTGAGGAACGTTACATGAGCCATGTCCCCGTGTCGATGGGCGATGTACAGCGCCGCTATCAGGCGATA
Source organism: uncultured Oscillospiraceae bacterium (assembly GCA_964549475.1). Classification (GTDB taxonomy): domain Bacteria; phylum Bacillota; class Clostridia; order Saccharofermentanales; family UBA5734; genus JBBQKF01. The sequence continues at coordinate 5,100 of CAZJXH010000035.1, read as the reverse complement.
CCATACGGTTGGCGAGAGATTGATATAGCCGCACTTGCAGCTCGTCTCATCGTATCACAGAAGATTGAAATCCGCTATGGTGGCGCAGTCGTGAGCAAGGATGATAAAAACCTCGTCCGTTACCTTCGTGTAAAGTCAGAGGTTGATAAAGCGAGTGTTAGCCGCCGCATCGCTCCGTCTGAGGACGATATGCGAAAAGTTGTCAAGTTCCTGCGCGAGTGGCTCGGACAGATGAGCATTGCAGAAGACGAGGACGGCTTAGTGTCGTTTGTCAAAGACACGCTGTCCACAAGACTTGGGCGCTATGAAACCCTGCTCATGGAATACAGCCACGACTGCTATCCGCAAAAGGAAGTGGTACAAAATGCCCATGACTTGATGGTGAGCATTCTTTCGCAGAAAAACGACAATGTGGCACTCTTAAAACGCCTTCTTGCCAAACAGGATGACTTGTTCGACGCGACCGATGACATGGAGGAAATTGAAACCTTTTTCAAGTCCCAGCGGACTATCTTCGATTCTGCAAGAATATTGCAGAAAAGTTTACAAGATGAACGGGACTACTTCGTTACCGATCCTAACACGAGTGATAAAATCAGCGAAATTGCTACTATCCTCGGTATGGCGAAGCCTTATACCCGAATAAAAGACCTCTCCGACCTTATGCAAGATATTAAAGCCGCATACGAGGTTCTCCTCACGCAGAAGAAGGAGGAAGTGCACAGCATCATTACTCTATACATGGGAGACGTCCACACCCTCGTGGGTATAGGAAGTAAAGCGGGCGACGAAGTTAAGAAATCGGACGATCGCTTCATCGAATATAAGAAGAAAGTAGCTGATGCGACGAGCCTGACTGTGCTTGATGCCATGATTACTCAGCTACAGAACTATAAAGACCAAGTTTGCAAGCGAATTGAATCTGTTCTGCAGGAGGCTCCGCAATCGCTTCCCGGCGAAGAGAAACCGAAACCGCAGAAAATCGCACAGGTGCGTCGATCTGATGTATTCCCTGTCAAACGATTGACCTCAAAAGAGGCTGTAGATTGTTATCTTGACGGCATCCGAAAGAAACTGTACGACACGTTGGAGTCAAACGATGGAATCCAAATAAATTAAGCGAGGGCATTGATATGAATAAGAACGCCATACAAAAATATGCAATCTGGGCGCGGAACGAACTCATCGAGCAAGTGAAGCAACGCGCTTACCAATACGACATTAATGACAAGGGCTACGGCGACGAGAAAGCCTCAGTTATCGCTGGGCGTGTGCTGTCCGCAGATGAGAAGCAACAGCGCACAGCATTTGTCCAAGAAATACAGAAACACGGTTACCAAGAGGTAGTTGAGGAAGTGGCATACACTTGGTTCAACCGATTTGTTGCTCTACGTTTTATGGAGGTCAACGATTATTTGCCGACACACGTCCGCGTGTTTTCAGATGCAACCGGCGGTTTCAACCCTGAAATTCTGAAAGATGTTCTGCACCTTGATTTGGACGGCCTTGATAAGGCGAAAGTGTCTGAACTGTTGAACGCCAACAAGACGGAAGAACTCTACCGCTATCTACTGCTGATACAGTGCAACACACTGAACGCCGCTCTTCCAGAAATGTTCGAGAAGCTCGGTGGCTATACGGAAATGCTGCTGCCTAACAACATTTTGAAAGCAGAAAGTGTTATTGGAAAGTTGGTAAAAGACATCCCTGAAAAAGATTTTAATATTACAGCGGTAAATGAAGATGGGTTACCAAATGGACAAGTTGAAATATTAGGTTGGTTGTATCAACACTATATTTCAGACCCTAAGGATGTCTTGATAAATGCAAAAAAACAGTATAAAAAAGAAGACATCCCTTTTGTTACTCAAATATTTACATCAGACTGGATTGTAAAATATATTGTTGACAACTCTCTTGGTAGATACTGGATTGAACGAAATCCAGAAAGCAAATTAAGAGAAAAATTAGAGTTTTTTGTTGCACCTAAAAGTGGTGAAATCGAGTATATAAATGAAAAAGTTAATCCAGAAACAATTACTTTTTTTGATCCTTGTATGGGTAGTGGTCATATTTTAATCTATGCTTTTGGTATTTTTATGGAAATATATAAAGAATCTGGCTACTCAGAAAGAGATGCAGCGCAATCGATAATACAAAACAACTTATTTGGTGTAGATATTGATGAAAGAGCTTATCAATATGCATATTTTGCAATTATGATGAAAGCCAGAAGTTATGACCGAAGATTCCTTACACTAAACCTTGAACCAAAGTTATCAATTATTGAAGAAAGTAATGAAATAAAACGTCACACATTTGAAGGCATTACCTATGATAAAGAATTAGATAAAATCGGTGAATATTTGTGTACCGCTTTTAAGGATGCAAAAGAAATTGGCTCCTTACAAACAGTTGAAAAAGGAAATTATCAAGATTATTTAGAGTATCTTAATAGTTGTAAAATGGAAGGACAAATGTCTTTTGAAAGTACTGAATGGTATAAGGACACTCTACCAACTTTAAAGTCATTAGCAATACAGGCAAATATATTAGCTGAGAAGTATACAATTGTTTGTACTAATCCGCCGTACATGCCAAATAGTAAGATGACACCGAAACTAAAAAAATTTATAGAAGAAAAATATTGGCAATATAAAGGCGACACATATGACACATTTTTTGCATTTATAATAGAGTGTATTGATTACTGTGAAAATAATGGTTATGTGGGGATGTTAACTCCTTTTGTATGGATGTCTATATCGAGTTATGAAAAGTTAAGAAAATATATTTTAAGTAATTCTAATATATCTAGTTTAGTGCAATTAGAATATAATTCATTTGAATCTGCTTGCGTTCCAGTATGTGCTTTTGTTCTTGAAAAAGACAATAAAACTAACCCAGGTGAATATATAAGACTGTCTGATTTTAAAGGAATAGAAGTTCAAGCACCTAAAACACAGGAGGCAATAAAAAATACAAACTGCGGATATAGATTTTCTATTTCAAAGCAAGATTTCAATAAAATTCCAGGTACACCTATAGCGTATTGGATGAGCGAAAAAATTATTAATATTTTTGAAAAAGCTCAATCAATAAATTCAATGGCTACACCAAAACAAGGGATGTCTACGTGTGATGTTAATAGGTTTGTAAAATTATGGTATGAGGTTAATATAGAATCAACTAATATCCAAATTTCATCACATCACTGCAAATGGATTAAATATAACAAGGGGGGAGAATTTAGAAAGTGGTATGGCAATAGAGACACGATTGTGTATTGGGGTGAAAACGGTAATGAATTACTTTTAAATAAGGCTCTATTAAGAAATAAAGATGCTTATTTTAATGAGTTTATTGCTTGGACAAAGATATCAAGCAGTGCTACAGGGTTTAGAGATTTTGAAAAAGATTTTTTGTTTGATGGAGCAGGAGGATCTCTTTTTTTACACAATAATGATTTCAAAAAATATCTTCTTGGATTTTTAAATTCTATTGTAGGATCTACTGTACTCAGCATAATTTCACCAACATTGAATTTTAATGAAAGTCACATTGGAGCACTACCTATATTCTTATTACGAGATAAACAGATGAAAATTAATAATTTAGTTGATGAGAATATTACTATATCAAAACTTGATTGGAATGAATATGAAAAATCTTGGGACTTCTTAAAGCACCCTCTGATATATGGTGACAATATAAAGTCGGCATTTGAAAACTGGCTGCAGAAATGCGAAAATAGATTTAATCAATTAAAATCTAATGAAGAAGAATTAAATCGAATCTTCATCGAAATTTATGGGCTACAAGATGAATTAACGCCAGAGATTGAAGATAAAGATATTACTTTAAAAACGAATACAGCATATCGTTACAAGCAAAAAAAGAAGAAAAATAGTGAAAATGAATTTGAGCCAGAAGAAGAAATTGTTGATGCTAAAGAAATTAGAGATCAAAGGTTTTTACGTAATACAATAACTGAATTTATCTCATATGCGATAGGTTGTATGTTTGGAAGATATTCTCTTGATGTAGAGGGATTAGCATATGCAGGCGGAGAATGGGATGAAACTAAGTACAGTTCTTTTATTTCTGACAAAGATAATATCATTCCGATTTGTGATGATGAGTATTTTGATGATGATGTTACTGGTAGGTTTATTGAATTCATTAAAACTGTTTATGATGAAAAGTTACTGGAAAATAATTTGAATTTCATAGCGGATGCATTGGGTGGCAAAGGTTCCAGTAGAGAAATTATAAGAAACTATTTTATCAATGACTTTTTCAAGGATCATTGCAATATGTATACGTCTAGAGGAGCTGGCAAAAGACCAATTTATTGGTTGTTTGATAGTGGAAAGGAAAATGGCTTCAAGGCACTTTGTTATATGCACCGTTATTCACGTGACCTGCTCGCCAAGCTGCGGACGGATTATGTCCATGAGCAGCAGGAGCGTTATCGAACACAGCTATCGCACATTGCCACCGCTCTGAACACAGCTACGGATTCGGAACGCGCACGATTGCTAAAACAACAGGACAAGATGTCAGAACAACTGAAAGAAATAACTGCTTTTGAAGAGAAGGTACACCACCTTGCCGACCAAAACATCGAGATTGACCTCGACGACGGCGTGAAGAAGAACTATGAGACCTTTACAGATGTTCTGGCGAAGATATAGGAGGATACTATGCTGTCAGAAACGATAAAACTAAGGCTTTCGGAAAGGTTCGCCGCGCCGCTAACGGAATTTCACAAACGCCGAATCGTCTTCTGGCACGACGAGGACGGTGAATTTTCGGACGGAGTTGACGAGCTCGTCCTGCCAGGAGTGACTGTCGTCAAACTTACAGGAACAAACAACTTTGCTATAAAGAAACTCCTGTCTGCCGATGATTTAACAGGCGATTACCTCGTTTATGACCCGCTGTCCTACGAGAAGGATCAACATGATGACTGGCTGCTCGATATCAAGCTCTATAGCGAAGATTTCCGTGCCGACCTTGTGTCACTCCAAATGGAAGAGCTGTTAGTCGCACCGTCATCGGCAATGCGCAAGACAATGAAACTGTATGCAAAATTCC
>CAZJXH010000034.1:0-20474 GCA_964549475.1 uncultured Oscillospiraceae bacterium | reverse complement strand
GTGAAAACTCTAGCAGGTAGACAACGGAATAAAGCGTCGTTGCGTTCATGCGGTTGTCGACCTGGCTCTCGGTGCGGATATGACAGCATATGCTGAAACAAATGAGCTGGTTGAAACAGGCCTTGTAACAAGCTCCTGCTGTCCGGCGTTTGTGGATTATATAAACAAGCAGTTTCCGGAAGTAGAACAGCATATCTCGCACAATCCTTCCCCTATGGCAATGATCGCAAAGTATATCAAACAAAGCACTCCGGATGCGAAGGTCGTATTCATCGGGCCTTGTACGGCAAAAAAAATGGAATTTCAACAAGAGGCTGTTCGCCCTTATGTCGATAGCGTCATCACGTTCGAAGAATTGCAGGCTTTATTCGACAGCCGGGACATTGATATTACAGAATTATCCGAAGATGTTCTCGACAACGCATCCTATTTCGGCCGGATATTTGCACGGAGCGGCGGTCTTTCCGATGCTGTCCGGCAGGCACTCAAGGAACAGGAAGAAAAGGATTTCATCCTTCATCCGGTGATCTGCGACGGCATTGAAGCCTGCAGGATGGCTCTTTTAAAATTATCAAAAAATGCACCGACCGGTAATTTCATCGAGGGCATGATATGCAGCGGCGGCTGCATAAGTGGAGCCGGCTGTCTCACGCACGGGGAGAAGAACAGGAACGACGTCGACAAATATGGCATGGAGTCGTTTGAGAAAACAATATCGGATGCCATTCGCCTTTTGAACATTTAAGAGATAATTACCATGAAAATGGCTGTTGATTTTGTATAAAATAAAAAGTTAACCGGCGGTTAATTAAAAATAAAATGTGGATAATGTAATAAATACGGCATTTGCCTTGTACAATGTACGAAATAATGTATAATTAAAGTAAGAACATAGAGAAGGAGAATCGTCATGCAGGATTTTTCTTTCGATCAAGCTTATCTGTTTAATACAGGATCCGATGTCATGAGCTACAACCTTCTCGGATCACACAAAGTCTGTGCTGCTGAAACGGAAGGGTATTCTTTTTCAGTATGGGCGCCAATGGCACGGTCGGTTTCAATTGTCGGAGACTTTAATTTTTGGGACGAGAAAGCAAATCCCATGGTGCGAATGGGTGATACGGGAATATTCCATGGCTTTGTACAGGGCGCAGAACAGTGGCAGCGCTATAAATACAGCATTGTGACATCCTCCGGCGAGACTGTTCTGAAAGCGGATCCCTATGCCGTTCATAATGAGACAAGACCAGGTACTTCGTCCATTCTGTACTGCCTTGAGGACCGGTTTTCATGGGAAGACGAGAAATTCACCCAGAATCGGGATTCAAAGCAGCAATCCAAATCCGCCAATGAAAAACCATTGAATATTTATGAAGTCCATCTCGGATCTTGGAGACAGTATCCGGATGGCTCATTTTATAATTACCAGAAACTGGCGCAGGAGCTGGCTGCGTATGCCGGCGAAATGGGGTATACCCATGTCGAGCTGCTGCCGGTCATGGAACACCCGCTTGACGATTCATGGGGATATCAGGTTACCGGATTTTTCAGCCCGACCAGCCGGTTTGGAACCCCTTATGATTTCAAGTATTTTGTGAATTACATGCATAAACACGGAATCGGCGTCATTTTAGACTGGGTTCCGGGGCATTTCCCGAAAGATTCTTTTGGACTGGCTCGATTCGATGGATCGGCTGTTTTTGAATATGCGGATGACCGGATCGGGGAACACAAGGAGTGGGGAACGAATGTGTTCAACTATTCAAGGGATGAAGTCCGTTCTTTTCTGATTTCGAATGCGATTTACTGGATTGATATCTACCATGTTGACGGAATCCGGGTCGATGCGGTCTCAAGTATGCTGTACCTGAATTATTGCAGAACCAATTACTTGAGAAACGTGAACGGAGGAGTCGAAAACCTGGAAGCGGTTTCTTTTCTTCAACGGCTGAATACAACGGTTTCTGCCCGCTATCCGGGGGTGATGATGATCGCAGAGGAATCAACCACATGGCCCAAAGTGACATCTCCGGTTGCAGACGGAGGGCTTGGATTTACATACAAATGGAATATGGGATGGATGCATGACACCCTCGAATATTTTTCCCGTGACTATATCTTCCGCAAGTGGCACCAGGGCCAACTCTCTTTCTCATTGGTCTATGCTTTCACAGAGACTTTCATCCTGCCTCTGTCCCATGATGAAATCGTCCATGGGAAGTCCTCCATGATCGGCAAGATGCCGGGGGACCAATGGCGGAAGTTCGCTTCGCTGAGGACGCTTTACGCCTATATGATGGCGCATCCCGGCGGGAAACTGCTGTTCATGGGCTGTGAATTCGGACAATTCATCGAATGGCGATTCAAGGAACCGCTCGAGTGGTTTTTACTGGAATATGACCATCACAGAAAGCTGCAGCAATTTGTCAGGATATTGAATCACCTTTATCTGGATCAGAAATCCCTATGGGAGCAGAATCAGAATTGGGACGGATTCCAATGGCACAGTGCGGATGATTCCGAAAACAGTATTTTTATTTTTTCCCGCATATCCAAAGGAACAGATGATCCGGGTTCTCCGCAAAAACGCGAAAGCATTCTTGTTGTGCTGAACATGACACCTAATCCGAAAGAACAATATCGGATCGGCGTTCAAGAAACCGGTGAATACGAAGTGATTCTGGATACGGACCACGAGGATTACGGAGGAAGCGGATACCTTTTACGATTATGCAAAGAAAAAGAAAAGATCGGAGCACAAATTTTAAAGAATTCAAAGGGTGAATCAATGAAGTTGCCGGTTTTCGAGGTAAAACAGGAAAGCTGGAGAGGGTTTCCCTGTTCATTGAACATTCCGGTTCCGCCGCTCTCGGCACTTTACTTAAAGAAGAAATACGGGGATAAATAAAGAAAGAACCAGGATATAGAAAGAACAAACGGACCGTTGCAAGGCTGAAAAGCAAAAGAGTAAAACCGAAAGAGTAAAATCGAAAAAGCAAACACAGAAAGGGGGGGAGTGAAACAAAAATGATCGATAGAAAATGACATCGGAATCGACCAAAACAAACACAATCCGAACAATCAAAGCGAATATCGACCATAACAAACAATTATTTGCAAAAATCTATAAAAACGATTATAAAACAGAAACAACGTTCAGATTCTGATTATTATTTTAAAATAAATATTTTCTTGTAAGAAACGAATTATTTGAAGGGAGATGAGTCAAATGATCAAAAACGAAATGATTGCAATGATTTTAGCAGGTGGACAAGGAAGTCGGCTTGGTGTGCTGACAAAACACCTCGCAAAGCCTGCAGTACCATTTGGAAGCAGATATCGTATCGTTGACTTTACTTTGAGCAACTGCTCAAATTCCGGAATCGAAACAGTGGGCGTACTGACACAATACCAGCACCTCGCCCTGAACACCTATATCGGAAACGGACAGCCATGGGATCTTGACCGAATTTACGGAGGGACCTATGTTCTGCCGCCATATCAAAAATCCGATAAAAGCGATTGGTATAAAGGCACAGCAAACGCGATTTATCAAAACACCGAATTTGTAGACAATTATAACCCGAAATATGTAGTGATTCTATCCGGGGACCATATTTATAAAATGAATTATTCCACCATGCTCCATGCCCATATTGAAGCCAAAGCGGATGCAACCATTGCGGTCATTGAAGTGCCTTGGTCGGAAACCTCCCGTTTTGGAATCATGAACACCGACGAATCCTCTTTTATCACAGAATTCGAAGAAAAACCAAAAAATGCGAAAAGCAATCTGGCTTCGATGGGCGTCTACATTTTTACCTGGGACATTCTGAAGAAAAAACTGGAAGAGGATGAACAGAATCCAAAATCAACCCATGATTTCGGGAAAGATATCATCCCGAATCTGCTGGAAGAAAAGAAAACGATTCTCGCCTATCATTTTGAAGGATACTGGAAAGATGTTGGAACCATCGAAAGCTTGTGGGAAGCGAATATGGACATCCTGGACCGCCCGCAGGAGATCAATCTGATGGATGCGTCATGGCGCATCTACAGCCGGAATCCTGTCAAGCCGTCGCATTATATCGCCAGGGGCGCGGTGGTGCACAACAGTTGTCTGACGGACGGCTGTGTGATTGAAGGAGAAGTGCAGCATTCTGTCATCTTTAATAGTGTTATCGTCGAAAAAGGCGCGGTGGTGAAAGATTCGGTCCTCATGCCCGGTGTGATTGTCAAATCAGGCGCTTATGTGAACAAAGCGATTGTTGGAACGGAGACAACGATAAGCAAAAATACTAAAATCGGGTATTCTGCAATCAATAAAAGTCCATATATTGATTCGAAAATATGTTCCAATGAAATCTGTGTCATTGAACGGGGACTGCTTCTCAAAGAAGGCGCAAACATCCCATGCAACAGCATGGTGGAAATACGCGATGATATTTCCGATGAGCAATGCGTGATCGAGAGCTTCGAAAAAGTATTATAGGAGGTGTATTACGATGTTTATTGATACAATGGGATTGATACTGGCGGATGATTCCAATATCCGTCTGGGAGAACTCACCAAGCCCAGGGCGCTGGCAGCGGTTCCTTTCGCCGGAAGATACCGGATTATCGACTTTATGCTCTCGAATATGGTCAATTCGGGAATTATCAGTGTGGGTGTCCTGACAAGCAACAAATATAAATCCCTGATGGACCATCTTGGAAACGGCGCGGCATGGGATCTGTCCCGTAAAAACAAAGGGTTGTACATTTTGCCTCCGTTCATCACATCCGAAATGTATGGGTGCGGGATCAACGGGGACATTGATGTATTATCCGGTGTTTTGGATTTCTTCAAGATGAATAAATTCCAGTATGTTGTGATATCGGGCAGCAATGTGATTTTCAACACCCCATTCAATCAGATTGTCGCCGAACATGTGGAATCCGGTGCGGATATCAGCATTTTATACAACCGGGATGGCACGGAAAACAATGAACAAGCGCTGATTCTTGAAACAGACCGCAAAAACTGGATCAAGAACTTTTATAAAAATCCCGAAAAACCCATATCCAACAAGGCTTCAATGAATGTTCTCATCGTTCGAAGAGACTTGCTGATCGATTTGATTTCAGAAGCGATTTCCAGAGGGGAACGCGAATTTTCCTTGGATGTTCTGATACGGAAACACGATAAATTGAAATTGCACGGGGTGGAATATAAAGGAATATGCCTGCGCATCAATTCCATACAGAATTATTTTGCAAGCACGATGAAGCTGTTTCAGGAAAATGTCCGAAAAGAGTTGTTCATGGCGGAGCAAAGAATATTCACAAAAGTAAAAGATGAGGCGCCATCCTTGTATTCCAATGACTGTGTCGTAAACAATTCCCTGATCTCCGACGGATGCCAGATTCAAGGACGTGTGGAGGACAGCCTGCTGTTCCGCGGCGTCACTATATCAAAGAGAGCGGTTGTCAAGAATTGCATTATCATGCAAAACGTCTATATTTCAGAGGGGTGCGAACTGGAATGTGTTATTGTGGATAAGAATTCCATGTTCAGACCAGGAATCAAACTGATCGGTCAGGCGGATTACCCGGTGGTCATCGGGAAAGGTGCCAATGTATAGGGAGGGCCTATGGTAAAAAAATCAATGGAGAAAAAATTTCCGTCTGTTTTATTCGTTTCTTCCGAGGTGTCACCATTTGCAAAAGTTGGCGGACTTGCAGATGTGGTGGGCACACTGCCGGGGGTGCTTGCCGAGATTGGCTGTGATGCAAGGGTAATCATGCCGTTCTATCGCAATATCAAAGCGAAATATCTGGAGAAGGCAACCCTCCTTCGCTGGACAATGATAAAAATGGGATGGCGAACGCAGTACAGCGGGCTTTTCACCCTGAAGCACGAAGGAATCGACTACTATTTCATCGACAATGATTATTATTTCAGCAACGAAAAAATTTATGTGGAATATACATTTGATATCGAGCGCTTCTGTTTTTTCCAACGTGCTGTACTGGATGCCGTCGGGGAACCAATGGGATTCGAACCGGATATTCTGCATTGCAATGACTGGCAGTCGGGCATGATTCCCTGCCTGTTGAAAGCACATTACCAATCCGCTGGATTTCACCGCAAAATGAAAACCGTATTCACGATTCACAATATTAAGTATCAGGGGGTCCACAGCAAAGAGATGATCAGTGATTTGCTGGATCTGCCCTTTGAATATTCGAATGATTCCGGTGTCTTGCAATGGGGAGAACCCAATTTCATGAAAGCCGGAATTGTATATTCCAACGCAATAACAACTGTTTCTGAAACCTATGCCAAGGAGATTCTGACGCAGGAATACGGAGAGGGTCTGGATGGCGTCCTGCAATATTATTCCGGCAAAATCAGCGGAATCATCAACGGGATTGATTACCGGGAATTTGATCCGTCCAGCGACAAGGATCTGCCGGCCTGTTATGACAGGAACAATGTGATCGAAAAAAAAGCAGACTGCAAAGCCGCTTTGCAAAAAGAACTGCATCTGCCACAGACACGCGGAGTTCCTTTGATGGGAATGATTACAAGACTGGTGGACCAAAAAGGACTGGATCTCTTCTTGCCGATTCTCGAAAGCGTACTGGAGCTGCCTGCGCAAATCGTTATTCTGGGAACCGGCGATCCCCGTTACGAAAATACTCTTTCCGAAATGGCCGCAAGAAAACCCAAACAGCTTTCCGTATCGATCACTTTCGACAACTCCCTGGCTCACCGGATCTATGCCGGCTCGGACATGTTTCTCATGCCGTCCCTCTTCGAACCCTGCGGACTGTCCCAGATGATCAGCATGCATTACGGAACCATTCCGATTGTCAGAGAGACCGGCGGACTGAAGGACACGGTGGAGCCTTACAACGAATTCACCGGAGAAGGGACAGGATTTTCATTTGCCAATATCAACGCAGAGGAGTTTTTCCTTGCAATAAAATATGCTTGTGAAGTATATAAAAACAAAAAGGAAGCGTGGTCCTGGCTGATAAAAAATGGAATGGAAAGGGATTTCTCCTGGCATCATTCCGCGGCCAGATACCTTGAACTGTATCGAAGCCTCCTTTAGGTGACGGATAGCACTCCATAAACGATGAAAAGCAATCCCATAATCAGAAAATGATCCATGAACCGGCAAACATCCGCATAAAAAACAAAATACAAATCCGTAAATAAAAAATGGCGATTAGCAAAAAATAAACAGAAATGAGCACGCGATGAATATAATCCATCAGACAAGAAGCCTCCGTTATCGAAAACCGTTTGGCGCAGTTCCGACAGACGAAAAGGTATTCCTTGCAATCCAAATCGAAGAAGCCGATCAGGTCCGGCGCTGCTATCTGAACTATTCCTACGGACTGTCAAGCTTCAATGAGGGGAAAACAGCAATGAACCGTTCCCTGGAACCCGGGCATACGGATTTTTTCGAATGCGGCATCAAAGCTCCCGGCGAATACGGACTTTTCTTTTACTGGTTCGAGATTTTAACAGAAACCGGGATATTTTATTATGGATATAATTCCAATAAAAAGGATGGATCCGGTATCATGATCCCTTCAAAGCCTGTTGTCCTGCCAGGGTATCTCAGTTCGGCAAGACCTTTTCAGATAACGGTTTACGACCCTGCCTTCAAAACGCCGGACTGGTTCAAAGGATGTGTGCTTTATCAGATCTTCCCGGACCGTTTTGCACGGGACAGCCACTTTTCGCTGGGGAAAATGAAAAGCGCCCGAAATGTGCCGGAACGGATTTATCACGAAAACTGGGACGAGGATGTGGATTTCAAAGGAACGAAAGAAACCGGATATCTGGCTTGTGACTTTTTTGGCGGGAGTATCAAAGGAATCACCGAGCACCTTGACTATTTACAGGAATTGGGCGTGGAAGCCATCTATTGCAATCCGATCTTTGAAAGCCGGTCCAATCACCATTATGATACAGGAAACTACGAAAAAGTGGATCCCGTTCTTGGAACCAATGAGGATTTTGAAGAATTGACGGCGGAGGCGGAAACCCGGTCGATCCGGCTGATCCTCGACGGTGTTTTCAGCCACACGGGCGCAGACAGCATTTATTTCAACAAACTGAACCGGTATGACAGTCCCGGCGCTTACCAGGATGCGGAAGGCAAAGTAAAATCCCCGTATTTCTCATGGTACCGATTTAGTTTCCAGCATGGTTCCATCGCTTATGAATCCTGGTGGGGCTTTACGGATCTGCCTTGTGTGAACGAGAATGACTTGTGTTATAGAGAATATATCCTGGGAGAAAAAGGAATTGTCCGAAAATGGATCAAAAGTGGAGCTTTGGGATGGAGAATCGATGTATCCGATGAGATTCCGGACGGTTTTTTGCGGGAACTACGAAAAACAGCCAAACAGGAGAATAAAGACGCGGTGATTGTCGGCGAAGTCTGGGAGGACGCAAGCAATAAGATCAGCTACGGCACCTATCGTGATTTCTTATTTGGGAATACTCATGACTGTGTGATGGGGTACCCTTTCCGAAACGCTGTACTTGGCTGGCTTTCAGGAAAAATCAACGTGACAGAGATGGGAAACTTGCTCGAGAACATCCGGGAGAACTATCCTGTTGAAGCATTTTATTGTAATATCAATTTAATCGGGAGTCATGATGTGTCCCGTGCGATTACCGAATTGGCGGGAGACAGCCCGGTTCAGGACAGAGAAAACCAGGCGGTCAGGAAATTAACCGAGGAACAGCGGATCATCGGGGAAAAACGATTGAAGCTTGCCATGCTCATCCAATTCACCTATCCCGGAACACCATCGATTTATTACGGGGATGAACTGGCGATGGAAGGGTATCGGGATCCATTCAACAGGAGAACCTTTCCATGGAAAAAGATGGAAGACAAACCCTATGAATTGTGGCAATGGCTTACCGCCCTGATTCGGTTCCGCAAGCTGCATCCGGTATTTAAAACAGGGTGGATCGAGTATATCAAAGCGGATGAAGAGGTCCTCCTTTACCGCCGATACTATATTGACGGCAAAGATGCATTTGGGAATAAACAGGAGGATGAAGGCTCTTTTGTCGTGATTATCAATCAAAACCATTATGATTACAACATGGATATCAAAGAATTCACCGGAGTGATCGCGAAAAATTCCGGGGTGATTGTCCATCAGGGCATCCGGGTCTTCGAAGTCTGAGCGAGGCAACGAAATAATCCGGACAACAAAAAACCACTGTTTAATAAGCAGTGGTTTTAATGGTTAAGCGGGCTTATAATGCCTTATTTCTCGTAGACGGTGACGCGCGGCACATCCGGGCCATTATAAATGGTTTTCTTTTTCGGGATGTATTTTTTCTTCTTCTCTTCGCCGGATGGCAAAACAGTAGAAGGGGTCTCTATTTTCGCCTTTTTGGGGTAATTGTAACTTGGTTTTGATGAAGAATCATATTTTGGCCGATCCGAGAATTTAGAGCCATAGCCGGATTTTTTGTCTGCTCTGTCTCGATAAGGATTGGAGGGACCTGAGGACTGATTTGGTTTCACCAAAGTGTCAAAGCTCTGTTTCACCAGCGAATTCTCGCGAACCGGAGCCGTGGTTGATCCGTAACCCGTCGTTTTCATTGGAACATCGGAATCGGATCGTGGACTAGTGTATTCCGGTTTCTGTCTTGGAATAAAAGAATCTGAATTCGATCGCGGAGCGGAGGGACGGTCGCGGTAAGGGCCGGAAGAACCCCCTCTGGGATTGGTGGAGGGAGAAGAGAAGTCTCTTCTTGGACGGTCATTTTCGCCGAAACGGTCTGATGGTTGGAATCGGTGCTCTCTTTTATAGTCGGAACGCCGGTCTTCTTGAGAACGGAACTGATAGGAGGAAGTAGGCAAGGCCTTTGAACTGTCTTCTATTTCATTGAACAGATCCACTTTCTTCTGGGAAAACAAATTCATTTTCAACAAGGTGGCCAGAAAATCCTTCAGATCGATGCCATCAGTCTCCAATGCGGCGATGTATTCATAGTAAGGGGCCAGATCCTGCTCCTTCTGCAGTTCTTCAAGAATCTTATCAATGTAAAGCTTTGCTTTTTTTGCATCGACATCCTTTTTTGAAGGGATAACGCCTAATTTGATATCCGACTTCGTGATCCGGATAATATCCTTGATCCGATATATTTCGCGGCCGGTCACAAATGTGTACGATTTTCCGACTTTCCCGGCACGCCCGGTTCTTCCGATCCGATGGGTGTAATATTCCGCATCCTGTGGAATATCATAATTAAAAACGATCTCGATATCATCGACATCAAGTCCTCTTGCCGCGACATCAGTAGCCACAAGAAGCTCCACATTTCCGCTGCGGAACTTGTTCATGATGGCATCCCGCTGGGATTGTCTCAAATCCCCATGGAGTCCTTCCGCTTTATATCCCAGCTTGATCATGTTCTCGACAACCTCATCCACTTTCTTCTTTGTATTGCAAAATACCAAAGAAAGCTTGGGAGAAAACTGATCCACCAAACGGGTCATTACTTCCAGTTTATTGCGTTCTTTCACTTCCAGATAGATCTGTTCAATGGCAGAAACGGTCATATTCTTTGTAATGGTCTTGATATGGACCGGATCGACAAGATACTGCTTGGCCAGATCCATGATGGAACGGGGCATGGTTGCAGACAACAGCAACGTCTGGCGCTCGGTTGGAAACGATTCCAGGATGGTCTTGATGTCATCCCGGAAACCCATGTCGAGCATTTCATCTGCTTCGTCCAATGTGACAATCTTGATATTGGATAGATCCAGGGTCTTGCGGCGAATGTGATCCATGATGCGTCCGGGCGTCCCGATGACAATCTGAGGACAGCGCCGCAATGCGCGAAGCTGAATATCGATCGGCTGTCCGCCATAAACGGCCAACGGTTCGATCTCAGGCATATATTTTGACAGCTTTTTAAATTCTTCGGTGATTTGCATCGCCAATTCCCGCGTGGGGCACATGATGATTGCTTGCGTCCTGCGGTCTTCGGTGTCGATGCGCTGAAGAATCGGAATGGCGAAAGCGGCGGTTTTTCCGGTGCCGGTCTGAGCCTGACCGATAATATCTCTGCCATCCAGCGCATAAGGAACGGCTTGTTCCTGGATCGGGGTTGCTTCGGTAAAGCCCATATCTTTAATAGCCAGATGAATTTTTTCGGATAAAGGTAATGATGATAACATGAAATAGGGTACTCCTTCAATTTGTTCAACGTGATTTTGCTTATCAATACAGGAATTGCACTGTGCAATATTTGAATCAACTAGTAGAATACTATATATTTCACTTAATAGCAAATGAAATTTCATGAAACAGGTTCCTTTATTGTCCAATACAAATGAAATCCAGCATAGAAACAACTCGATAAGAATAGTGGAAATTGTTGAAAAATGGATCAAATTTTCTAAAAACATGATATACTCGAAATATGCATTGCAGTCGATCCATTTCCGGCTAAAGTCCTGTATCGGTAGATCTGTACAGGATGGGCAATGAAAAGGAAACGGGAGGAAAAGAGAATGAAAAAAATAATCAAGATCAAAGGGATGACCTGCGCTCATTGCCAGAAGCGGGTTGAAAACGCACTGAACGAAATCGAAGGAATCAAAGCCAGTGTGGACTTGAAGAATAATGAAGCAACAGTCAAACTTTCAAAAGACGTCGATGATGCCGTCATTCGACAGGCCGTGACAGACGCAGGGTACGAAGTGATTTCCATTGTTGAAAAAAAGGGACTGTTCTGAGTATCATGATGAATGACAGGAATGCTGCTTGATAAAATTGAAAAATTGATTTCTGATTTTAAATGAAATATTAAAATGGATTATTAATTGGTTTTTTGTTGCATTTTTAAAACCCATAGTGTAAAATGTAAAAGTTGTCGACGAGGTGTGGCTCAGCTTGGTAGAGCGCCTGCTTTGGGAGCAGGATGTCGCACGTTCGAATCGTGTCACCTCGACCACAGAAGAAACCGTGTAATGCTTATGAATATTGCGTTGCGCGGTTTTAAATATTTTATGGCAGGAATGACTGAAATTTGCTATAATCATACAACAGAAAACGGTTCATGATACGAAGCCACGCTTCAATCAATACA
This sequence comes from uncultured Oscillospiraceae bacterium, assembly GCA_964549475.1. Classification (GTDB taxonomy): domain Bacteria; phylum Bacillota; class Clostridia; order Saccharofermentanales; family UBA5734; genus JBBQKF01. Next base: position 8,338 of record CAZJXH010000034.1, on the reverse strand, counting down.
GGAACGATGACAGAACCCAATGGAGGCAACAATGACTGATTATAAATTGGAAATTGCAAAGGAAATACAAAAAAAAGTCAATCTGGATCTTGATCAGATTTATTCGGTCATTGAAATTCCCCCTCAGACAGACATGGGCGATTATGCGTTTCCGTGCTTCCAATTATCAAAAACCCTGCGAAAAGCACCGATGCAGATTGCAGCGGAATTGGCATCGGCGGTCCAGAAACTTTCCTTTGTTAAAAGAATAGAACAAAAAGGTGGCTTTCTGAACTTTTTTATTGATCCCGCTTCGTTTATTTTTGAGATAACAGAAGAAACCATCCAAAAAGGGGAGCAGATCGGATCATCGGAAGAAGGAAACGGGAAGACGGTTCTTGTCGAGTACTCTTCTCCCAATATCGCAAAGCCCTTTCACATCGGTCATGCCTTTACAACCATTCTGGGCAATGCGCTTTATCGGATTTATGACCACATGGGATATACCACCGTTCGTCTGAACCACCTTGGCGATTACGGCACTCAGTTCGGGAAGCTTATCAGCGCCTACAAACGGTGGGGCAATGAGAAGGATCTGGAAGAACAGCCGATCAAGGAGCTTTTGAGAATTTACGTCAAATTCCACGAAGAAGCAAAGAAAGACCTTTCCCTGGAAGACGAAGCCAGAATGTATTTTAAAAATCTGGAAGATGGAAAAGACGAGGAAAATGGCCTGTGGAAACGGTTCCGTGATTTAAGCCTCAAAGAATTCTCCCTGATTTATGATCGCCTTGGGGTCTCGTTTGATGATTTGAATGGCGAGAGCTTTTACAGTGACAAAATTCCAGAAGTGGTTTCCATGCTGAAAGAGAAAAATCTGCTGGTGGAAAGCGACGGCGCACAGGTGGTCATGCTTGAAGAAGAAGGCCTTCCCCCGTGCATCGTGCTAAAATCGGATGGCACAACCATTTATGCGTCGAGAGATATCGCAGCGGTTTTATACCGGATCCGTACCTATCATTTTTATAAAAATATTTACGTTGTTGGAAATCCACAGGCTTTGCATTTCAGGCAGGTTTTCGCAGTCGCGGAGAAGATGGGCCTGGAAGAGGCGAAACAATGCGTGCATGTCGGATTCGGACTGGTTAAATTTGCCGATATGAAGTTTTCAACAAGAGAAGGAAACATCATCCTTTTGGAAGATTTGTTGAATGAATGTGTGGCAAAAACACTGGACATCATCCGGAAGAACCAGGAAGGCCGAAATACCGACATGACCGAGGACGAAATGCGGATGATTGCCGAAAAAGTCGGGCTGGGCGCTGTGATTTACACTTTCTGCAAAAATGGGAGAGAGCGCGACATCGTTTTTTCATGGGAGGAAATGCTTGACTTTGAAGGGGATTCCGCCCCTTATGTCATGTATACGTATGCCCGATGCAGAAGCATTCTGCGAAAAGCGGACCAGGAAAAACTGGATTATCAGACACTGAATGCGGACGATTTTATACAAATCGGGAATGACGATGAGTTCATGATTGCAAAATTGATTTACGGTCTTGGAGAAAGCATCCAAAAAGCAGCGGATGCATATGAACCGTTTATGCTGGTCAGACAAATTACCATGATTGCTAGAACATTCAATAAATTTTATAACAATTCGCCGATCATGAACAACAAGGACCAGGGTCTGAAAAAAGCAAGACTGGCTATTTGTCAGGCTACCTGTATCGCGCTCAAGACCGGACTGCAGATGCTGGGGATCCAGACAGTCGAGAGAATGTAAGTCCGTTTGCATGGACAGAACGAGTAATTATCCCGGATAGGAGTTTTCGGAGGATTTTTGTGAATAAACACACACTCCCTGTCTTGTTTTTAGAAAATATGAAAAACATGTTCAGAGAATACAATTGTCTTGACGAATATGACCGCTTTATCCAATCTTTTTCGGAAGATCCGAATCGCGGCATTCGAATGAACGCATTGAAAATATATTCCAAAGCGGAAGAAAGATCCATCCTGGATCAGATAAAAAGCGAATCGAAGGATGAATTCTTTCCTGAAACTTTCCATGATTCACACAAGGATTCATCCAATGAGCGTGTTCCATGGTCCGATGACGGGTATTATATTACGAATGATTTTTTCCCCGGACGGCATTTTTTTTATCTGGCAGGACTGTTTTATGTCCAGGAACCTTCCGCGATGCTTCCAGCCCACGTCCTTGATGCAAAACCGGGAGAGCATATTTTAGACCTGTGCGCGGCTCCGGGCGGAAAAACAGCAAAAATCGCCGCAGACATGAAGGGGAAAGGCATCCTTTTTTCAAACGATATCAATGAAACACGGGTAAAAGCCCTGGTTCGCAACGTCGAGCTGATGGGCTGCACGAACTGTGTGGTTTTAAATGAGACACCGGAACATATTGCACAGAAACTGCCAGGATATTTCGACAAAATCCTACTGGACGCACCCTGCTCCGGGGAAGGTATGTTCCGCCGGGATCCGGACGCAATGGTCAGCTGGGAAAAATTCGGCAACCGGGCATGCGCTTCAATGCAAAAAGAGATTCTTTCTTGTGTAGACCGCCTTTTGCGGCCGGGCGGAATTCTAGTTTATTCGACCTGCACTTTTTCAACATTGGAAAATGAAGAGATGATTCAGTTATTTATCGAAGAATTTCCAGGGTTTGAGGTATTGCCGATCGAAAAGACACAGGGAATCGATTCGGGGTTGTCCCATATAGACTCAATTAAAAACACCGTCCGGATTTTTCCTCATCATACAAGAGGGGAAGGCCATTTTTGCGCTAAATTGCAGAAAAAACCGGTTGAGGAAACAACGGAACAGGGGAAAACGGAAAAGGAGAAGCCCGGTATTCAGCAGGACATCAATATACTGGATAATATAAAAATAAAAGAAGAAAAAATCAAAAAGGAAAACAAAAGCAGTTATCGGTATGGGAAGATGGGAAAGAGCCCAATGACGGACAGACCCTATGGAAAACATCCTGACAGAGAAAAAGAGGTCCGTTGTTTTACAGAAAATGATTTTATCGATTCTTTTAAAGCGTTTTCAAATGATGTCCTGACAACAGAATGTGTGGATTCCATTTTACAGTGTTGTTCGACTCATTTTCAGATGGTTCAAGGACATGTCTATACCTTGCCGGAAGCGATTCCATCGCTTGATGGATTGAAAATTGCAAAAAAAGGCCTATATCTTGGTGAAATGAAGCGAACGAAATCAAACATCATTTTTGAACCATCTCATTCCTTTTTATTGAGCCGGAATCCATCCGACTTATCAAAATCCATTTCTTTTTCAGCAAAGGACCTTATGATGTTAAAATATATAAAAGGGGAGACCCTATTCTTCCCCCAGCATGATACAATCGATCCATCTTCTGACAAAAGAGAAGAAACAGATTTGAATCTGCCGAGAGAAACCGCAAATTACAGGACAGGCCAATTCATTCCGATTTGTGTTCAAGGATATCCCATCGGATGGGGAAAGGGAATGCAGGGGGATATGATCAAAAATCTGTACCCGCAAGGATGGCGAAGATAGCTTCGTAAAAGTTGAAAGAGCAAAGCAAACGGGACGGTTGAAACGATTTGTAAAAAGTCGATAAGGCAAAACAAGAGGGGAATCCAATGAAAAAGAACCAAATTACCCAATTAATCAATTTATTAAGCTATTTTGCCGATACGATTCAAAATCCGTCCGGTCTGACTGCTCTTCGAATGGTGTTGATTTCCGGCAAAAACAAGTATCCGATCGACATCGAAATAAAGAATGCCGAGGGACATGCAATCTATCATATTCCGCTGGTCGGGAAAAAAGTGACCGTCAAGCCGGATGGCTTTTTAGAGATGATTCAGCAGCAGGCCATCCTTTATGACGGAATGGAACTGTCTTTCCATGAACGCGGAGGTGGAAAGCGAATTACCGCAGATGACCGCAGTGTTAAAATATCAACGATTGATTCAATTTCCAAAGAAAAAAAATTCTGGGATTTCACCGAAACATCCCATTCGGCTCATGGGATTTCCAAGACAAGGGACTACTATATCCGTGTCGATGAAGCCGCCGGCCTGCTAAAAGCCATCGGAATTCTCGATGAAAAAAACAAGGTCCGAAACGACAAGATCCGAAAATACAATCAGATTGACCGTTTTGTCGAGCTTGCGGATCCAATCATACAAGAATACATCCAGAAGAAGGAAACCATCCGAATTCTGGACTGCGCCTGCGGTAAATCCTATCTATCCTTTGTGCTGAACTACTATATCCGTGAAAAGCTGCACCACTCCTGTGAATTTCTGGGATTGGACTGGTCGGAATCTGTGATTGATTCATCCAGAGAGTTGGCGAATCAATTACATTACACCAATATGAAGTTCCAGCAATGCGATTTATCCCTGTATAAGCCATCCAATTTCAAACCATCCATATGCATGAGTCTTCATGCCTGTGATACTGCTACGGATCTTGCGATTTATACAGGGATCCGTTCCGGTTCCAGTGCGATTCTTTGTGTTCCATGCTGTCAGAAGGAGCTTTTAAACAGTGATTATTCCATTCCCCCCCTGGAAAACAACATCCTTAGACATGGATTGCTTAAAGCACGGTTTTCGGATATTCTGACCGATGCGATGCGTGTTCTGATTATGGAAGCGCATGGATATGAAACTACAGTGCTGGAATACATATCCCCCCTTGACTCCCCGAAAAACATCATGATCAAAGGCCGGTTCACTGGAAAAAACAATAAAGAATCCGCCGAAGAATACCAGATATTAAAAAAGAAATATCATTGCGATATCACATTGGGAAAATTTCTCGAAAACAATATCATGGAATATCTGGAATAAGCTAAAAAATCGGGATATACTGAAAATCAGAAAAATAAACATAATGAAACAAGATACAGAGGAAATAATCAAAATGAAATTTATTGTCGCAACCAAGAACAAAAATAAAATCAGTGAAATCAAGGAAATTGTCAAATCGTTCCCGTTTGAAGTCCTGTCGATGGAAGATGCGGGATTTGATGATGAGATAATTGAAGACGGGATGACATTTGAAGAAAACGCAATGATCAAGGCTCGTGCGATTCATCAAAAAACGGGCGGATATGTCATGGCGGATGATTCAGGGCTGTCAATCCAGGCATTGGATGGAGCACCGGGCATTTATTCTTCAAGATTTGCCGGAGAAGAGGCAAGCTACAAGGAAAAGATACAAAAAATATGGGATATGCTGGATGAAATAAAAGCCAAAGACCGTTCCGCCAAATTTGTCTGCGCGATCGCTGTAATCAAGCCGGATGGTTCAGAATTCGTCGTGCGGGGAGAATGCCATGGCGTCATTCATGCCGAAGCTCTTGGAAAGAATGGATTTGGATATGATCCGGTGTTTTTCATACCCGAATATGGGATGACCACCGCGCAGATGCCGCCTTCTATGAAACATTCGATCAGCCATCGTGGAATCGCATTGCGGAAAATGATGGAAATTCTGGCAAAGGATATGCAGTCCTGATAAATTTCCATGGGAATGCGGCATCCATTCCACATCGATTCAACAATTTCAACAATTTGCGCAGGTTTCATCTTGACTGATTTTCTGATTCGTGATATATTATCTGAGACGCACAGATGTACGCGTGAAGCGGACAGACGAGCGAGGAAAACAACCGTGAAACAATGATTCTATAATGTCAGGAGGCGGACTCAAAGATGACAAACGGTGAATATTATCTGGTAAAATCCGAGGTTCTTCCGGAAGTGTTCCAAAAAGTAATGGATGTCAAACGAATCTTAAGTTCCGGCAAAGCTTCCTCAGTATACGAAGCAGTCGCGATGGTTGGATTAAGCCGAAGCGCCTACTATAAATACAAAGATTCCGTACTGCCGTTTTATGAAACCTCGAGAGGAAAACTGGTGACCATTATCTTTGTCGTTGAGGATTTTCCCGGCATCTTGTCCGGAATCATCAATTCAATGGCCTCTGCCAGAGGGAATATCATCACAATCAATCAAAACATTCCCATCAATGGGCTGGCAGACGTTTCCATCGTATTTGAAACGAACAAGATGATTAAGCCGCTCGAGGATCTGATACAGGAATTATCAAAAATCCCGGGTGTCCGATCTCATCGGATACTGGCGAGAGAATGAAAATCGATTGAATAACAAATCACGTGGGTAGAACAATTTTCATAAAATCCCGTGGATGAAAAATGGCGTTTATCGAATAAATAAACAGTATAAATGAAAAGATACAAGTGAGGGAACCATGGTTAACATTGCAGTACTGGGATATGGAATCGTCGGATCGGGCGTTGTGGAAGTATGCGGCATGAACAAAGACTCCATCAATAAAAAACTGGGAAATGAGATTTTTATCAAGAAAATACTCGATATCCGTGATTTCCCTGGGAATCCTCTTGAAGACCGCTTTACGAAAAATGCGGAGGAGATTTTCTCGGATCCCGAGATTTCTGTTATTGTCGAAACCATCGGCGGCATCGGAATTGCTTATGAATATACCAAACGGGCTCTTGAAGCGGGGAAGAGCGTTGTCACTTCAAACAAGGAACTGGTCGCAACCTATGGACCGGAGCTGTTAGCGCTCGCTTACAGCAAAAAACTGAGCTATCTGTTCGAGGCAAGCGTCGGCGGTGGAATCCCGATCATCCGCCCCTTGAACAAATGCCTTTCAGCCAACCAGGTTCAGACCATCTCCGGGATTTTAAACGGCACCACAAACTACATTTTAACCAAAATGAAAAAAGAAAAGGTCTCCTTTGAAACCGCATTGAAAGAAGCGCAGAAACACGGTTATGCGGAACAAAATCCCACAGCGGACATTGAAGGATATGACACCTGCAGGAAGATCGCGATCCTGGCAAGTGTCGCATCCGGAGAATTTGTCGATTATCACAATATTTACACCGAAGGAATTTCCAAAGTGACAGATCGGGATATTCTTTATGCAGATTCTTTGCAATGCAAAATCAAATTGATCGCCATTGCAAAATACGACAGGGAAAACCGGATTGAATTGCGTGTCGCACCGGCGCTGCTCTCCATTGATAATCCCTTATCGATAGCCGATGATGTTTTTAATGCGATCCTGATCGAAGGAAACGCCCTGGGACCGGCAATGTTCTATGGAAAAGGCGCGGGGAAGCTTGCAACCGCAAGCGCAGTTCTGGCCGATGTGATCGAGGCCGCCTTGCACACTCATCTGACACCGCATAAGGTTCTTTGGAAACAGACGGATTCCATCCAATTAATGAAACATGAGGACTGTACGGTGAAAGCATTTATCCGGTTGAAAGAAGGAGTACAGGCCAGAATGCTGATTGAAAATCTTAAATCATTTACAGACGTTGTGGTTCTTCCCAAACAAATCGACGAAGAAACCGCCATTCTTGTCGGACAGGAAATCGAGATGACCGAAGGCCTGCTGTCATCCATTTTGCAATCCGCACAGCCGCAGGAGGATTCTTCCCGGATCTCTTCCAGTTTCCTTTCGATGATTCGGCTTTTTTAGCCATGATAAAAATAATGGATGGCAAAAGCCCAAAAAGGAATGCATATCATGGCGGGTTTCTTGCTGAAAACAGGGAAATTTTCAAAGAAAGAAGTAAAAACCATTTATTCAAAAGAAAGATGATCCTTTATGGAATTTTGATGTTCCTCTGGATGGTGGTTATATTTATATATTCTGCGCAAAATGCTGTGGAATCAAGCCATTCGAGCTCTGGACTGACTTATTTCATGGTTGACATTCTGCTGAAGGCCGGCATCCTTTCCTCCGCAGACTATAATTCTTTGAATTTTATTCAACTCGAAGGATTTATCCGGACAGCCGGCGATTTTACGGAATATCTAATTTATGGCATGCTTGCTTTTCAGCTTTCCCGATATTCCATCGCAGAAAAATCAATCGAAAAAGTACTCTATCCATTTGCATTTTGCGCACTGTATGCCATAACCGATGAAATCCACCAGTATTTTGTTCCGGGACGCGCCATGCAGATCGAAGACCTGCTTGTCGATTTTTCAGGCTTGCTATTCGGTATAGCGATGTTGTTTTTTATTGCTGCCAGAGTAAAAAAGAAAAACTGGGTCCAAAAAGCCCCTCGATCGGTATGATACGAAAAAGACATCATAAAAAATAAAAATGGCATGATAAAATAAAAAAACAGGGAGTGAGTTCGAAAACAATCCCTGCTTTTTTAGTTTAATGATTCACGTAGAGAAACTAAATACAAATAAATAGGTGAAACCTAGTACTTTGTTAACTCTAATTCCATATGATACCACCGGTTAAATTCCAGTAT